>DAIRDK010000198.1:0-5243 GCA_036796175.1 Bacteroidales bacterium
TGGAAAAAGATCATCCCGAACCGGATATCAGGCTTGTCGGAACCGTAGTTCTTCATCGCGTCGGAATAGGACATTCGCGGGAAATCATCCACCTTAATGTCCAGGATCGATTTAAAAAGATACGTTGCCAGTCCTTCGAACATATTCAGAATATCTTCCCTGGTCATGAACGACATTTCACAGTCGATTTGCGTGAACTCGGGTTGTCGGTCGGCCCGGAGGTCCTCATCGCGGAAGCATTTCACAAGCTGGAAATATCGGTCCATCCCCGAGATCATCAGCAGCTGCTTGAAGGTCTGCGGCGACTGCGGCAGTGCGTAAAACTTCCCGGGCTCCATTCTGGAGGGCACCACGAAATCGCGTGCCCCTTCGGGAGTAGATTTGATCAGGACCGGTGTTTCCACTTCGATGAACTGCTGGGAGTTCATGTAGTTCCTGGTCTCGATGGCCATGCGGTGGCGCAGTTCGAGGTTTTTGCGGTTCACGGAGCGGCGCAGGTCGAGGTAACGGTACTTCATGCGGAGTTCTTCGCCGCCGTCGGTGTTGTCTTCGATGGTGAAAGGGGGAGTTTTGGAAACATTCAGCACGTCGAGGGAATCAACAAGGATCTCGATATCCCCGGTGGGCATCTTCGGGTTCTTGTTGCTTCGTTCAGCGACCTTTCCTTTGGCCGTTATGACATATTCGCGGCCCAGTTTGCGGGCTTCTTCGCAAAGCACAGCGTTCACTTCCATGTTGAAGACGAGCTGTGTGATCCCGTAACGGTCGCGGAGATCGATGAAGGTGAGCCCGCCCATCTCACGGGTGCGCTGAACCCATCCGCACAGGATGACCTCCTGCCCGGCATGGTCCATCCGCAGTTCCCCGCAGGTATGAGTTCGTAACATTATCGTAGAATTAATTGGCGGGCAAAGTTATGGAAAAAAAGCCCCACCCCCTTCTCCCCCTCCCCTGCAGGAGGAGGGGGTTGGGGGGGGAGGTCACTTAACGACCACCCTGACCCCTTCCGAATGCGCTGAGAATTCGGGGGCATACAGGCACTGGACGGTCGTGATGCCGTTGGAGAAATCACCGGCGTTGTTGACCTTCAGCGGGTATTCGAACACATAAGTACCCTTAGGCAGCCGGTCGAAGAAGAAGTTTGCCCCCAGGTCGCCAATGGACTGGTAGTAGCCGAGACCGTCCTGGTAACGGTAGCCGGATAACCCCTCCTCAGAATAGGTGGTGAGGTGATGAGGTGGTGAGGTGGTTAACAGGGGTTCGAAACCTGCAGCGCGCATGTCTTTCATGTGTACGAACTCCATGTCGCGATCGACGGTAAGGATGATGCGAACCGTAATTTTATCCCCCATCCGGCATCCGGAATCTGGTATCTTTTCCATGGCCGGCCCCTTGCCGGTGTTTTTCTGCACGTAGATTTCACGTTTCACTTTCAACGGCGTCTGCTGTTGCTTGATCTGGTCGAGGTTCTCGAAGTACTGCCAGTAAAGCCCTCCCCAGGCGATCCCTTCGGTTGATTTGGTCACCGTGATGTTTGCCAGGTCCGGGGTTATTTCGCTGCCGTTCCAGGTAACCCGGAAATAGCCGGTACCAGCTTCTGCCTGATGGTCATTCAGTGATGAGGGATCGATCTCCTGGCTGCCGATTCGGATTTTGATACCCGGGTCGGTGGCGAGCTGATCCGTGCCCCGAAGCAGCAACGCATAACAAGCATCTGCGGTGGCCCGGCGGCTTTTCCACATTTGGGTCTGTTTCTGTTTTAGCAGCCACACGTTCATATCATCCACCGACTTCTGGTCCTGGCCGGCTTCCTGGAAAGCCTCGATCAGCATGGCCTGAGTTTCCACAGGAGCCTGGGACCAAAGATATCCGGGCGAAACGGCCCAATACATCCCCAGCTCTGACGAATGGAGCGCCTTTTCCTTCAGGGATCTCAGTATCGCTGCCGGAGTTTTCGTATCGCCTAACCGGTCAAGCGCCAGGGCGATCATGGCCTGAACCGAAAGGTCCTGCGACAGCCAGTACCTGGCTGCCTGATCGCTGAAATACTGCCAGGCTTGCTGGAATTCAGCCGACTGCACACCGCGTTCGTCATTGGGCTGTGAACTGTGAACCGGGAATTGTGAATTGAAGAAGGAGCGGGCATAGAGATAGTGCACCTGGATGGCCGACAAATGATTGTCATCCATCTTCCCGGGATAGTATTTCTTGATGTTTTCGTAATCCTTCACCAGTTCGCTGTCCAGGTATCCGAGCATGCTTTCCAGCATGGACAATGTTTTCAGATTGCCTGTGATGTCTGTTACTCCAAGATGGTGCAAACGGCCGAATCCGGTCATGATCTCCTGCGTAACCCAGCGGTTTTCCGGCATCCCTTCGAACCAGGCCCAGCCGCCGCTGGGAAGTTGGAGTTTGTTGAGGAGGTCGAGGTTTTGTTCCAGGTTGTTCTCAAGGTTGTTCCGATCGAAGTAAAGACCGATCTTCCGCTTGTTGGCGCTCTCTTCCTTGGCCTCCAGGACCCATGGTGTTTCCTGCAGAAGGGCTGTTTTCAGGTCTTCGTTCTTCTCAAGATTGGAGACCAGGGCATTTGGTGTCAGCTGTTTCCAGCTTTCGAATACGCGACGGACAGCGGGATCGGAGTTGGCAATATGCGACGCCAGTGCATTGGAATACCAAGCGTCGAACAGGTTATCGGCGGAAGGATAGGTCACTTCACTCATGGCAGGGAGAGCCTGGATGGCATACCAGGCGGGATGGCCTGTGAATTCGAGCGTAAGACGGTAGTTTTTCAGGGACGGTCCTTCCGTTTCAGCACTTGAGAATTGATCGAAACGGAACTGGAAGATACCTTTTCCCCTGACCGGCAGCGGCATGGTTTCCGTGACCATCATCCGGTTGGGGAGCACGGGGAGGATCTTTTCTTCACCGTCGCTGAATGTGCCGGCGGTGGCCGTGATGCGGTACTGAAGCAGCGAAGCCGGACCTTCGGCAGGGATCACGATCTTCCAGGAAAGCGATGCGGATCCTCCTTTGGGGAGCGTTACAGCGGTACGGTTGAGCTGTTGCGGGTTGCCCCCCTGGATCCAGGAGTTCAGGGACCGGTTGGTGACCGGGTCCGTCAGGATCAGGCTGACGATGCCGGTCTGATCGGCATCGGAAAGGCTGACCACTTTGGCGGTGAACACAAGCGTATCCCCCTGCCTGACGAACCTTGGGGGATTGGGAATGACCATGATGTCTTTCCGTGTGACAGTCGTCTTTTCTATCATGCCATACTTCAGATCTTTAGCATAGGCCAGCCCCATCAGGTTCCACCGGGTCAGCGATTCGGGAACTGTGAATTTCAGGATCAGCGATCCCGTGGAATCAGTCACCAGTGTAGGATAGAAGAATGCGGTTTCACGGAAGTCGCGTCGTACCTGGAACTGCGAAGGCGTTTCCGCAGGCTTGCCCTCTGCCTCCGGAACCGTTGCAGCCGTTGCTTCGGGAGCCGGAGGGCTCTCCTCCCGGGCCATTGTGTTGGTCATCTTATCCATCATCATTGGCCGTTCTCCCATATCCATGGCCGGGTAACGCCCGCGGAAACCCGGTCCGCCGCCCAGATAAGCATTGCCGAACCAATTCAGCCGGTCGGTATCCCGGAACTTGTAGTGAGGACCGGTCCAGCTGAGAGGGTAATAGGCACCTCCCACCGACCTGAAGTTGTCGTAACTGCCCCACGGCTCCATGCCGGAATAATAGGGCAGAATGTTAAAATACCACTCATTTTGCCGGAAGACATCCAGCGAAGCATCGTACATGCCGACCATGAATTCGGCTTCGGCCGCTTGTTTATCAGGTCCGGTGATGCGTACTTTCCACTCTTCCTGTGTCCCCGGGATTAGTTTATCCCTGAAAGTCTCGATGGCAATATCCAGTTTCTTATTCGTCCAGGGTACGGTAACCACCTGGCTGTTCTGAAACACCCGGTTGTGTTTGACGAACGTGAAATTCACCGAAAAATTCCCGCGGAATCCGTCCAGGATAGGGACATCCACGATCATCTGCCGGTCGGAGATCCGGATCCATTTCCTCGAATAAAGTGAATCGTGCACCCGCACTTCGAAGATCATATTCACATCATCTTCCGAAGAACCGACCAGGAACGAGGCCTTCTCTCCAGGTTCACCCCGGGCTTTCAGGGGGACGAACCAATTCATCACGCGTACCGGCATTTCCTTCGAATCCGGGTCGAAAAAGGTAAAGTAGCTGATGCGTTCTACTTTCTCTCCGAACGGATCTACGGCTGAAAGGGTCAGCTGGTAGGTCCCCGCTCCCTGCTTCTTCCCCCCTGCATCAATCAAAGAAATTACCGAGTCAATGCCCGTGTTCACAGATTTTTCGAATACTGCATGTTCAACCGGCCATGTGGAAGGATCGTTCTCGTTCATGTAGATATCATAAGGGAATTCGGAGTGGAATTCATCACGGGTCATAACGGAAAGATCGGGACGATCCCAGAGTCGCGGAATGTACGGCCGGTCGGGTTGTTTCAGCCGTTTCAGGGTAACCCTGACCTCGCAGGGGGTCTTTCTGCCGCCGGCATTTGTGGACATGACGGTAAAGACGGAATCCCGGTTCAGGTTGACCTGACCGGGAAGGGTGGAACCCAGAACCAGGGCGGTGTATCCGGCAGAAACGGTTTGCGAACCCGATTGCATCTCTCCGTTGATATCGGTTACATCTGCATACACAGCAAAATCAAAAACAGGTTGATCCGGTCTGGGGACCGTAAGATCCGGGACGGCGGGGAAGGTGATGCTGAAGGTCCCGTCAGGAGCTGTTTTTGCCGTACCGTTCAGGATTTCGGTTTCCTGCGAAACAGGAAACGGTCTGAACCAGGCCCAGTCAAAGTAGGGAAACCGGGCCGTGCGTACAACGCGCCAGGATACCGATGCCCCGGCGATGTCGTTGCCGGCGAAAGCAGCAGCTTTGCCCGTTACCGTCACCTGTTCCGACAACTTGTAATTCCCTTCCACAGGCGCGAACGTCACTTCAAAAGTCGGACGCCGGTATTCCTCCACGGAAATGGAAACCGAGCCGTTCTCATTCGAGATGGTCATGATCCCGTTCAGCAAACCGGTCGGAATGGTGAATGAACCGTTGAAAGACCCGAATTCACTGGATGTGAAAGTCGTTTTGCCGATCTCCTGGTAATTGACATCCCGGAAGGTCACCGTGGTCGTATAGCCGCTTTTCAATGC
>DAIRDK010000199.1:0-5223 GCA_036796175.1 Bacteroidales bacterium
GTCAATGGTGCTGATATCTTGTGCAGCGTATTTCGAGGCTATTTTTTCCAGGAGCGACGAAATATCCGTTGCCGGATCGAATGAGATCTTGTTCTTAGAAATAAAATAAGAGGGCAGTCCGGCCCGGATCTCGGAAACCTTTTTCCGTGATTTTGCAAGCGCAGTCAGGAAAAGGGCGACACCCGCCAGCGCATCCCTTCCGTAGTGCAGTTCGGGGAAGATCACCCCGCCGTTCCCTTCGCCGCCGATCACGGCGTTCACCTCTTTCATCATCTCAACAACATGTACCTCTCCCACCGCTGAAGCGAAATATTTACCACCGTGTTTCTCCGTGACATCTCTCAGCGCCTGGCTGGAACTCAGGTTGGACACGGTATTGCCGGGTTTGCATCCCAGGACGTAATCGGCGACCGCCACCAATGTATATTCTTCACCGAAAGGGATTCCCTCTTCGGTGATGATAGCCAGCCGGTCCACGTCGGGATCCACCACGAAACCTACATCCGCCCTGCTTTCCCTGACCAGCCTGCAAATGTCATCCAGGTGTTCGGGAAGCGGTTCCGGGTTGTGGGGAAACATCCCGTCAGGGGTGCAATAGAGCTCGCGCACCACGCGAACGCCAAGAGCCTTCAGCAGCCTGGGGATCGCTATGCCTCCGGTAGAGTTTACCGCGTCGACAGCGACCGAGAAACCGGCATGCCGGATCGCTTCACGATCGACCAATTCGAGGGCCAGGATCTGTTCGATATGGCGGTTGATGAACGTATCGTCCAATTCGTATGTTCCCAGGTCGTCGACGCCACAATACTCCGCGATCCCGCTTTCAGCGAGAGCCAGCAATTCATTTCCTTCGGCGGCGGACAGAAATTCCCCGTCGGACCGGAGCAGTTTGAGCGCGTTCCATTGTTTCGGGTTGTGGCTGGCCGTCAGGATGATCCCACCGTCGGCGCCCGTCATCAGGACGGCCATCTCAACCGTAGGCGTGGTAGTCAATCCGATGTCCAGGACATCGATCCCGCACCCGCGCAGCGTACCCGTGACCAAATGGGCCACCATGGGGCCCGAGATCCTGGCATCACGACCCAGGACGACACGCAGCCGGCCTGAGGGTGTCCTTCGCCTGAGAAAACCAGCATAGGCACCGGTGAACTTCACGATATCAACCGGGGTCAGTGAATCGCCCGGACTTCCTCCGATGGTCCCCCGGATGCCTGAAATGGACCGGATCAGCGTCATGCTCTTCGTTTTGCAGCAAAAGTAGTTGATTTCTAACGACACCCCGGGATGTTAATAAAAAATTTCATGTGTGGCGCCGCGGCCTGCTTCCCAAACGATGAATTTGCTAACTTTGCAGCCACATTACAGGTAGTAACAAGGGCCGAGCCCTGGAACATGGAAGAGTATTTCGATCCGAACGCCGATCCCGATACCCTGGAACTGGTCAAACGATTTGAAGAAATGATCGACACCCACAGTCATCGCTTCTTCGATGTGGACGAGTTCGAGGAGATCATCGATTATTACCAGTTCCGGGGTGATATGAAAGCCGCCTTCCGGGCGATCCGTCATGGCCTCGACCAGCATCCGGGAACCACCGGCCTGCAGCTTAAAAAAGCCCAGCTTTATGTTTACGCGGGCAAAGACGACAAGGCCATGCGTATCCTGCAGGAAACCCCCGTGAACGATCACGGCGATCATGACCTGCATCTGCAGAAAGGGTCCCTCTACAGCCAGCTGGGCAAATCATCCAAAGCCATCAACGAATTTAAACAAGCGGTCGGCGGAACTACCGACGCCGATGAAATCTACACCAGCATCGCCTTCGAATATGAAAACCTTGGAAAGTACGAGAAAGCGATCGATGCGCTGATTCTCGCACTCGGGCACAACCCCGCGAACGAAGCCGCGCTGTATGAACTCTCCTTCTGCTGTGAGGTCAGCCAGCAAACGCCCCGGATCGTGGAATTCCTGTCGGATTTCATCAACCGCCACCCCTACTCAAAGGCTGCCTGGTTCAACCTGGGGATCGCTTACAGCAACCAGGATCTCTACGAGAAAGCCATCGAGGCGTACGATTACGCACTGGCCATCGACGAAACGTTCGCTTCCGCCTATTTCAACAAGGCCAACTGCTTTGCCAACCTCGACCGGTACGACAAAGCCATTGAAACCTATCTTGAGACCTTCTATTATGAAGACCCCGAACCGGTCACGCATTATTATATCGCCGAGTGCTATGAGAAACTCCTGAAGTTCGACCACGCGACCGAACACTATAAGAAAGCGGTTGGACTGGATCCCGAGTTCGCCGATGCCTGGCTCGGCATCGGGATCTGCTATGACGAAATGAACCAGTCGCAGGCCGCCTTGTCGTACGTGCTCAAAGCCATCGAACTGTCGCCAACAGTCCCTGAATACTGGTTTATCTGCGGTGATATCCAGGTCAAACTGGCCAGGTATGAAGAAGGGATTGCCTCCTACCGGAAAGTGATCGAACTGGATCCGGAAGATCCCGATATCTGGCTGGATCTATCGGTGGTCTACGCAGACCGGAAAGACTTTCACCAGGCGATCACCGTATTGGAAGAAGGGTTGAAATGGCATGAAGAGAATGCTGATTTTCATTATGGCATGGCCTATTACCACCTGATGGCCGGCAAGCCGAAAGAATCGCTCCGGATCCTGAATACGGCACTTTCGATGGATTATGACGGGCATAAACGACTCTTCATGACCTTCCCGGAAGCCAGGAACCACCCGATCGTTCTCGATCTGATCGCCAGCTTTAAGAAAGAATAACCATAGCCAACCAAAACCATGTTCACATGATGCACGCCAAACTCCCATACCTTCCTGAAAGAACGGAAAAACCAAGAAAAACGGGCATCACCATGGTCATGGATAAAGGCCTCAGCATCCGACAGGCCGAGGACCTGGCTTCCACGGCCGGCGAATATATCGACTACGTTAAACTGGGTTTTGGAACCGGTCTGATCACGCCGGGGGTTTCGGAAAAAATCAAGGCCTACCGAAAGGCAAAGATCAAGGTGTACCTGGGCGGTACGCTGTTCGAAGCCTTTGTCCTGAGAGACCGCTTTGCAGAATACTGCGCACTGGTCAAAAAGCTCAAGGTCGATACCGTCGAAGTATCAGATGGCTCCATGCTCATGGACCATAAGCAGAAGTGCAGATACATCCATGATCTTTCCGGGGATTATACCGTCCTGTCAGAAGTGGGTTCCAAGGAATCGCGCATCAATATCCCTCCCGTCAGGTGGATCGATATGATGCAAAAGGAGCTCAAAGCGGGTGCATTCAAGGTCATCGGAGAAGCCAGGGAGAGCGGCAGCGCAGGGATCTTCAGCCCGAGCGGCAAAGCGCAGGTCACCCTGATCCGCGAGATCCTGGAGCACATCGACATCAACCGAATCATCTGGGAAGCCCCGCTGAAATCGCAGCAGACCTGGTTCATCAAGGAATTCGGTTCCAACGTGAACCTCGGGAACATCCCGCCGGCGGAAGTGCTGCCCCTGGAAACCCTGCGCCTCGGATTGCGGGTTGACACTTTCTTCTCCTTCGTGCCGGCCAAATACAAAAAGAACCAACCCAAATAAGTGTCGAAAAAGCTGTACGGACTTATCGGTTTTCCGCTGGGACATTCACGATCTGCCGACTATTTTAACCAACGGTTCCGGTCGGAAGGCCCGGAGGGATCCCGTTACCAGTTGTTCCCCATCCCTGCGGTGCAGGGGATCGTCCACCTGCTGGAAGAGCACCCTGACCTGGCCGGCCTGAACGTTACGATCCCCTACAAGGAGAAGATCATGCCCTATCTGACCGCACTGGATGATCTCGCCGCACAGATCGGGAGCGTGAATGTGATCCTGATCCAAAGCTCCGGCGGTCTCCGGCGACTGAAAGGGTTTAACACAGACGCCCAGGCATTTATTCACACCCTGCCGGAACCGGACCGGCACCGGAACGCCCTGATCCTCGGGACAGGCGGAGCGGCCAAAGCCGTAGCCTATGCCCTGAACCAAACCGGGATAAAATCCCTGTTCGTCAGCCGGCATTCCTCTTCACCGGATACCATCGGATATGACCAATTACACAGAGATCCGGAGATCATGGCCGAACATACGCTCATTGTCAACGCTACTCCGTCCGGTATGTTCCCGGAAACGGACACCTGCCCCGACATTCCTTACGACAGGCTGGATGAACGGTACCTGCTCTATGACCTGGTGTATAATCCGGACCGGACCCTGTTCCTCCAACAAGGAGCTTCTAAAGGAGCTCAGATCCAATCAGGTGAAGCCATGTTCGTAAAACAGGCGGAACTCTCGTTCAACCTGTTCACCAGCATTCCGTGATGGCTCTTTCATATCCTATAATTACCATAACATTCCATAAAAAAAAGACAGTCGCCATGTCGGGGGTTCTTTTCTTCTGTTTATTTTTATCCGGGAATTTAGAAGACTAATTTCTGCAAATGCCTGAGCGGACTTCCATAACTTCGCAGATCCAGCGGGAAGAAAACCTGCGCCTGCTCTCCAATGCTTTTCTCTCATTCTCAAATGACCCGGATGAGAACATCAGCAAACTGATCGCCTCCTTCGGCGAAATGCTGGGGGCGACCTGTTGCCTGTACAACAAAGTGCACACCGGCCAGATCCACACGGTGACCGCCTGGAATGTCCCGGCCGGTTATGCCTCAACCGGCAAAGCCGACGGGCATATCTGCACGGATATGATCCGGTCAGGCCGAACCGAAGGGTATATCCTGATCAATGACCTGGAGGACTCGCAATACGGCCTGACGGATCCGGCGATCAGGGCCTTTGGATGGCAAACCTTTTTCGGCCAGGTGGTCGAATTGTCAGGCCAGCCGGTCGGCTCTGTCTGCGCACTGTTTACCAGCCATTTTACCCCTTCGAAAGAAGACGGGGAAATCATCGGCATCATTTCTTCGGCAATCCGAACACAGGAATCGCTCAGGCACAAGATCGGCGAGATCCGGGACCGCGAGCATAAACTCCAAGCCCTGATCGACAACTCCCCGAACGTGGCCATCCAGTTTTACGATGCCCATGGCCGGGTCAAATACTGGAATAAAGCTTCAGAAACCTTTTATGGGTTCAGCGAACAGGATACCCGGGGACGGTCCCTGGCCGAACTGATCATGGATGACGCCGCCTACCAGGATTTCCTGAGGACCCTCAA
>DAIRDK010000200.1:0-5165 GCA_036796175.1 Bacteroidales bacterium
CCGGTAGGACAGGAACAGTCAGCCGAAGGAGTATGCCTGCTGCTTGAGCCGGGCCCTGAATTTTTCACCACTCCGGCCGATCACCCTGAAACCTCAAAGTTCCGTTTCATCCTGGAGTACCTCAAACCCCACAGGAAGAATTTTATTCAGCTGATAATCAGCATGGTACTGGGAAGCCTCTTCATGATGATCTTCCCGTTCCTCACTCAGTCCATCATCGACATAGGGATCCGGGACCTTGACCTGGGCTTTATCTCCCTCGTCCTGGTAGCCCAGCTCGCCCTGTTCACAGGCCAGATCTCCGTTGAATTCATCCGAAGCTGGATCCTCCTTCACATCAGCACCCGGGTCAATATCGCCCTGATCTCCGATTTCCTGATCAAGATCCTCAGGCTCCCCATCGGCTTTTTCAACACGAAAAAGACAGGCGACCTGATCCAGCGGATCCTTGACCACGACAGGATCCAGTCCTTTCTTACCGTCAGTTCCCTGAACATCCTGTTCTCCGTGTTCAATTTCATCATCTTTTCGCTAATCCTGCTTCTATACAGCTACATGATCTTTCTCGTCTTCCTTGCGGGAACCCTGCTGTATGGCACATGGGTCTACCTGTTTATGCGAAAGAGAAGGGAACTCGATTACCAGCGGTTTGCTGTCCAGGCCGAAAACCAGGGGAATCTCATCCAGATGATCATGGGGATGCAGGAGATCAAACTGAATAACTGCGAACGACGGAAAAGGTGGGATTGGGAAAAGATCCAGGCACGACTGTTCCGTGTGAATATGAAAAGCCTGAGTCTGAACCAGTACCAGGGGGTTGGCGCACTGTTTTTCGTACGGACAAAAGACATCCTGATCACATTCCTTGCAGCCTGGCTGGTCATACGGGGCGATCTGACCCTGGGAATGATGCTGGCCATACAGTATATCCTGGGGCAACTCAACGCCCCGGTCGAAAACCTGGTGTTCTTCTCTCGTGAAGCCCAGGACGCCACCATCAGCATGGAACGGCTGAATGAGATCAAATCGCTCCGGGAGGAAGAGGAACACGGCGAAGAGCTTGTGACGAGGCTCCCCGATTCAAGGGATATTGTGATCACTGACCTGGCTTTCCAGTATGAAGGGCCTCATTCTCCTTTCGTTCTGAAGGATATCTCACTTGACATCCCGGAACAGAAGGTGACTGCCATTGTCGGTATGAGCGGCAGCGGGAAAACAACCCTGGTCAAACTGATGCTGGGCTTTTACAAGCCGGTGAAAGGGGGCATTACCGTGGGCGGACTCCCGCTCGGGACTATCTCCCCCTCCTACTGGAGAAGCCGCTGTGGCGCGGTGATGCAGGACGGATATCTCTTTTCCGACAGCATTGCAAGCAATATCGCGATGGTTGACCAGATCGAACCGGATCGTCTCGCCCGGGCAGTCCGCATAGCGAACCTGGAGGAGTATATCGGGTCCCTCCCGTTCAGTTACTCCACACGGATCGGCCAGGATGGAGGTGGCATGAGCGAAGGGCAAAAGCAGCGGGTGCTCATCGCCAGGGCGGTTTACAAAAACCCGGAATTCATTTTTTTCGATGAGGCGACCAACTCATTGGATGCAAACAATGAGAAGGTGATCATCGATAACCTCCAGGAGTTTTTCCGGGGGAAAACGGTGGTGATCGTCGCCCACCGTCTCAGCACGGTCCGGAATGCGGATCAGATCATCGTGCTTGAAAAAGGATCCGTTGTCGAACACGGCCGTCACCATGAACTGATCGCTAACAGGGGCGCCTATTACAACCTTGTAAAAAACCAGCTTGAACTGGGAACATGATATGAAACCAACCATGGGCACGGAACAGGGCTACAGTCCGGAAGTTGCTGAGATCCTGAACAGGAAACCGCACTGGATCGTTCGTTATGGGATGATCCTGGTTGCACTGACCTTCGCGTTCGGTCTGGCTGGAACCCGGTTCATTCCCTATCCGCAACGCCTGAACTGCATTGCCAAATGCACAGGAACAGCGGCAACAAAGGATCAGGGTTCTGTTTTCCAGGGGGTGATTACGCTTCCTTCTCAATATGGTGAGATCGTCCGGCATGGAATGCCGGTCAGGATCATGCTGATTCCTCCCGGTAAGGGTGAACTGAAAACTGCCCGGGGACGAATTGAAACCATCTCCGCCGATAGCCTGGGGAACCAGATCCTGCTGACCGTCCTGTTCCAATCGGATCCGGACGCTGGTCAGGCATTCCTTGCTGAAAGCCAATGCAATGCACAGATAACCGTAGGGAATTCCAACCTTTTACAACAGATATTCAACCCAGTGATCACACTTATTAAAGGTGCCCGGAAGTAATGGAACCAAGCAACTCAGATATGATACGAACCATCGGTCTGACAAAGATTTTCAGATCGGAAGATATTGAGACGGTCGCACTGAACGAGGTCAACTTCGACGTGGAGGAGGGAGAATTCGTGGCCATCATGGGCCCTTCGGGTTGCGGTAAATCTACCTTCCTCAGCATCCTGGGCATGCTGGATAACCCATCCCGCGGGGATTACTTCTTCCAGGGAGTCAATGTGGCTCCGTTCACGGAAAAACAACGCGCCGTCATCAGGAAGCAGAAGATCGGGTTTGTATTTCAAAACTTCAACCTGATCGATGAACTGAACGTTTTCGAAAATGTGGAATTACCTCTGATCTATATGGGAATGTCTTCCGATGAACGGCACAGGAAGGTGACGGAGATCCTCGACCGCCTGGAAATGACTCACCGGAAAAAAAGTTTCCCTGTCCAGCTCTCCGGCGGACAGCAGCAACGAGTGGCCGTAGCCCGGGCCCTCGTGGCCGGACCTGCGCTCATCCTGGCCGACGAACCCACCGGCAACCTCGATTCCCAGCATGGGGAGGAGGTCATGGAGATGATGGCCAAACTGAACGAAACAGGCACCACCATCGTCATGGTGACCCACTCCCAGCGAGATGCCGAATACAGCAGCAGAGTGATCAACCTGTTCGACGGAAAGATCGTGACAGAGCGTTACTGAGATCAGATCTTGATCGTAAAGACAGTCCTGGAGAAGGGCTCCGACTGAACATTCATGGTCCCTCCGTGAAGCCGGATGATCTGCCTGGACAAGCTCAGACCGATACCCGATCCTTTTTCTTTCGTGGTGAAAAAAGGCACGAAGATGTTCTCCAGCATGTCGGGAGGAATTCCTTTCCCGTTGTCGGCGATCTCCATGATGATCTGGGTATTGTTCGACTGGGCCGACATGGTGATGGCCGGATCCGGTGCATCCTCAAACGCTTCAATGGCGTTCTTCACGAGATTGATGATCACCTGCTCGAGCAGTTTTCCATCCGCATTGATAAAAAGAGAAGGATGGCAGTCGATCGTCAGTTTGATCCCGTTCTGCTGAAGCTGGTCGTCGAACATGAGCTTGATGCCCTGGAACATATCCCTGACATTCAGAATCTTAAAATCAGGCTTCGGGAGGCGGGTCACATCCCGGTAATTCTGGACAAAATGGATCAGGCCCTGCCCCCGGGATTCGATCAGGTCCAGGCCTTTGATGGTCTTTTCGATCATTGGCATAACCACCTCCGCAGGTTTTTTGATTTCGCCGGTATCTTTGTTCCGGTAAAGGCGTGTTATGGTCGTGACCAGGGTGATGATCGGGGTCATCGAATTCATGATCTCATGCGTCAGGACCCGGATCAGTTTCTGCCACGATTCCAATTCTTTTTCATCGAGTTCGGGCTGGATATTCTGGAACGAGACCAGGTGCAGGGTTTTATCGCCGGCTTTCAGCATCACCTTTTTCGTAGACAGCTGGATCATCTCGCCGTTCAGGATGATCGAGACCAGCTTTTGCTCACTGGACCGCATCTTGATCAGCATTTCAGCAAATCCGTCCTTCACATTATCCAGCTTTTTCAGGTTCCTCAGAACATGGATCCCGAATATCCGTTTGGCCGATTCATTGATGAACTCAACGTTCCCTTCAGGAGTGAATGAAACCAGTCCAACTGTGGTCTGGTCCACAATGGTTTTAAAATAATTGTTCCGGATCTCCAGGTCAACCCGGGCTTTTTCAAGTTTCCGGTTGACTTCGTCGAAATAGTTGTACATCGGTCCGAACTCGTCGTCCTTTTTGCCTCGTGCCCCGGAGGTCATGATCTCCCCGCTCAGGTAGATCAGGAAAAAGTTCTCCAGCTTATGGTGGATCCGGCTGATGTACCGTGTGAGGAGAACGATCTGCAGGAGAAAAAGCAGGCCAAGGAGGATCAATAATGAATAATTCGGATAGCGGAAGATCAGGAAGCAAAAGACCAGGGAGGTCAGCGCAATAAGGAAGATCCTAATAAACAATATGTAATAGAATCTCCTATAAACCATATTTCTTCATCTTATTGTAGATTGTCTGCCGGGAGATTCCAAGCTCCTTGGCGGCATTGGACATATTTCCGCCATTCCGGATCAATGCTTTTTTCAGGATCTCGCGCTCATAATCGTCATAGGAAGCCCGTTCATGATGAGTGATCTGCTGGGCCGGGGCATTTTTAAGGTGGAGGTCTTCGGGACGCACCTCGTTCCCTTCTGCCAGGATCACCGATTTTTCGATGGAATGTTCCAGTTCCCGGATATTCCCGGGCCAGGAATAACTGTTCATCGCTTCGATGGAATCTTTGGTAAAGGTAAGCGGTTCCCGGTTATATTTTTTAGCATACCGGTGCAAAAAATGATGGGCCATCAGCTCGATGTCATTCCCTCTTTCCCGCAACGGCGGAAGATCGATCTGGATGGTGTTGATCCGAAACAGGAGGTCCTGCCTGAATGTGCCGTCCAGGGTCATTTTCTCCAGGTTTTTATTCGTGGCACAGACAAGCCGGATATCGATCGGGATGGCTTTGTTCGATCCGAGGGGTATGATATGGCGCTCCTGCAATACGTTCAGGATCTTAGCCTGCATCCCAAGGGAGAGGTTCCCGATCTCATCCAGGAACAGGGTACCACCGGAAGCCGTTTCGAACCTCCCGATCCGGTCCTGGCGGGCATCGGTGAACGCCCCCTTTTTATGCCCGAACATTTCGCTCTCAAACAGGGTCACCGGGATGGATGCCATGTCAACCGTGATCATGGCCTCTTTGGAACGGTTGGACCTGTGATGTA
>DAIRDK010000201.1:0-5164 GCA_036796175.1 Bacteroidales bacterium
GATGCCTTTTACGACCAGGCCGGCAGGGAGTACGAACAGATCCAGCGAAGCGCGGCACAGGCTGTCGATTCCCTTTCCCGGAGCCATCCGGGATCCTATGCCATGCGGATCATTCGCCTTTACAGCACCCCGTTCATACCGGCATCACTGGGGCGGGAGGAACGGATGAACTACCTGAAGCAACACTATTTCGACCGGGTCGATTTTACGGATACGGCCCTGTTGCGGAGCCCGGCGTATGCGAACAAGGCCATCTCCTACCTCGCCCTGTACAGCAACAACCGGCTCCAGCAGAAGCAGCTCGAAACGGAGTTCATCAAGGGGGTGACCGTCGTGCTCTCCGCAGCCGCAGTGAATGCGGAGGTGTATAAGTTCCTGCTCGATTACCTGGTGGGCGGCTTCGACAAGTACCATTTCGATGATGTGATCACTTACATGGCCGAGAATTTCTCCGATCCCTCCTCCTGCGAGGATTCCAACAAGGAATCGACCCTGCAGAAGAAGCTCGAGACGTACAAGAAGATTGCCACCGGGAAGCCCGCACCCGACCTGGAACTGCCCGATCCCAACGGACGCCCGGTGAAACTTTCCGACCTGCGCTCGGAATACACCCTGCTGGTATTTTATTCCAGCGAGTGCAGTCACTGTGTGGACATGCTGCCGAAGGTCAGTACGGTATACGACAACCAGAACCCAAAGCGCCTCGAGATCCTGGCCGTTTCCCTTGATACGGACAGGAAAGCGTGGCTCGATTTCATCAAACAGCAAAAATTCAGCTGGATCAACGTATGCGACCTGAAGGGATTCGACAGTCCCGCCGCCGACGCTTACAACATCTATGCAACCCCCACGATGTTCCTGCTCGACAAGAACAAAACGATCATTGCCAAGCCGATCTCGTACCGGGAACTGGAGCAGGTGCTGAGGGAAAACGGGTTGTGAATTCAGCGTTCAGAATTCGGAATTTAGAATGAAATGCAGACCTTAGAGTGACGAATGTTGAGTTATTTTTGGCGGGATTGGAGCGAGAGGTTTGATTTGGCCGTGTTGATGCTTGTTACAAAAATTGCCACGAGTTCGTTGGCTTCCCCGATCAGGCGTTTAAGTTCATTCTCATAACCAAGTTTTCTCTTTTCAAGCACCTCAAGCCAATACATGGTTTCATCAGCTTCTTCTTCCACAATTTTGAGCTTGTTTATAAAATCCCTCAATGACTTGGATCGGCAGGCAGCGCGGTAATTTGCACCGACAGAGGTAGATGATCTCAAGATTTGGTCCGATACAACATTTACGGCCTTTTTCTCCGGTAGCTTTTCGACAAGTTCCATAATGGCTGACGTAAAATTCAGCGTTCTTTCTTTCAGATTATTTGTTTTCATGACATTTGATTTCCCCTTAATCCGGAAAACACCTAAAAGGTAATGCAGCCCTTTAAAGAAATTTCTACATTCGATATTCTAAAGTCCACATTTCAATCTAAATTCTGAATTCTAAACCCTGAATTCATGAACCGTTTGGTGGTATTGTCCGGCGCGGGCATCAGCGCCGAAAGCGGCATCCGGACATTCCGAGATGCCGATGGGTTATGGAACAACTACAGGATCGAAGAAGTGGCTTCACCCGTTGCATGGGAACGAGATCCGCACCTGGTCCTGGAGTTTTACAATATGCGCCGGAAACAACTGTGGGAAGTTAAACCTAATTCGGCCCACCAGGTTCTGGCTGACCTGGAAAGGGACTTCGACGTGCAGATCATCACCCAGAATGTGGATGATCTTCATGAGAGGGCCGGTTCAAGCAAGGTCTTGCACCTTCACGGGGAACTTAAAAAAGCCAGATCCACGTTCGACGAACGTCTCGTCTATGACCTTCCGGGGTGGGAACTGAATTGGGGCGACAAATGCGAAAAGGGATACCAGTTGCGCCCGCATATCGTTTGGTTCGGGGAACCCGTCCCCAACATCATGGAGGCCACGTCAATGGTCAGAAAAGCAGATATCTTCCTGGTGATCGGGACCTCCCTGCAGGTGTATCCGGCCGCCGGTCTGTTGCAGTATGTTCCCCGCCCAGTGCCGAAGTATCTGGTTGATCCCTCTGCAGAAACTGCTGGATATATTGAAAATCTGACGATTATCAGGGAAAAAGCAACCACCGGCATGAAATCCTTACATAAAATCCTCATTGAATCATTTTGCAAATAGTTCAAAAATCTACACTCTGCATTCCGCATTGCTTCTACATTCTGAATCCTGAATTCAGACTTCAAACCGCTTTTTTTTAATTTTGCGGTTAGGAATCATCGCTTATGTACGAATACATTGAGGGTCAACTTGTTAACCGAAATCCGGCCTATGCCGTGATCGAAGTCCACGGAGTCGGGTACGTCCTGAATATCTCCGTTCACACCTATTCGCAGCTCAAAGACAATGCGAAGTGCAAGTTGTACACGCACCTGGTGGTGCGGGAGGATGCGCTCATCCTGTTCGGGTTTGCCGATACGGAGGAGCGGGACCTTTTCCGGCAGCTGATCAGCGTTTCCGGCGTCGGGGTCAACACCGCCAGGATCATCCTTTCGTCGCTTTCGCCGCAGGAGATCTGCCAGGCGATTGCCGTCGGGGATGCCCCGCTCTTGCAACGGATCAAGGGGATCGGGGGGAAAACCGCCCAGCGGATCATCGTCGACCTGCGGGACAAGGTCGGGAAAGACCTGATACCCTCTGAAAAATTAGGCATTCTGCACAATACAAAGAAAGAAGAAGCGTTATCTGGATTGATCATACTGGGCTTCCCGAAGATGCTCGCGGACAAGGCGTTGACCAAGATCATCGAGAAGGAAGGTGCCGGCTTAACGGTGGAAGAGCTGATCAAGAAGGCATTACAGATCCTCTGATCGCCTTTAATTTGTTGCATCGGCCCGACCTGAAGAAATGAAAAACAGTACTGTGAGGAGTTTTACAGCATTGCTTGTTTACCGTTCGGTCGCATTACTTCTTTTACTAACCCTTGGTGTGCCATCCACATTCGCGGGCATGGCGGGCAGAAGAAGTTGCGATAACGGTCCGGCATTTCCTGATACGACCTTCACAGGCGATACCACCCTCGTTTACCCGTTCACCGACGAGATGACCATGCCGGGCAGCGGCTCCAACCACCCCATCTACCTGAACAATCCTTCCAACCTGAAGACCGATGTCGTGTACGACCCGGTTACCAAGGAATACTATTATACTTACAAGATCGGCGAGATCACCTACCGGCTGCCTACCACCGTCACGTTCGAGGAGTTCCAGAACATGTCCACCGAAGAGATGGTGAACAGTTACTGGAAAGAGCGTTCGGAAGCGGCCAGCCTTGACAACAAGAAAGGGATCATTCCCAAGATCGTCATCCCCGGCAAGTTCTTCGAGACCATCTTTGGCAACAACACGGTAGATATCCGTCCCCAGGGCTCCGCCGAGATCCTCTTCGGGATCGTCTCCAACAAGCGCGACGATCCGGCCCTCAGCACCCACCAGCGGAGACAGACCAACTTCGATTTCGACGAGAAGATCCAGATGAACGTGATCGCCAAGATCGGCGACAAGATCGAATTCAAAGTCAATTACAACACCGAAGCGACCTTCGACTTCGAGAACAAACTGAAACTGAAGTACGAAGGCAAGGAGGACGAGATCATCCAGCTGATCGAAGGCGGGGACGTCAACATGCCGCTCTCCAGCACCCTCATCCGCGGGACCGAAAGCCTCTTCGGCATCAAGACCAAGCTGCGGTTCGGCCGGACCACCGTGACCGCCCTCTATTCGCAGCAGAAGAGCGAAACGAAGAACATCACGGTCCAGGGCAATGCCCAGAAAACCGAGTTCTACATCAAGGCCGACGAATACGAAGAGAACCGCCACTTCTTCATCGCCCAGTACTTTCGGGACCACTATACCGAAGCCCTGAAAAGCCTGCCGATCATCACCAGCAACATCAACATCCTGAAGATCGAAGTCTGGATCACCAACATCGGCGCTGCCGTCACGGAGAACCGAAACATCGTCGCATTCCAGGATCTTGGCGAGAACGAACCCTACAACACGCAGGTATTCCACGGCATTCCGGGGATGGTGAGGCCCACCAACGGATCCAACGACCTGTACCAGGTCATCATGCCGACACCGGCCGATACGGCCAAGGTCAGGAACATCAACACCGTAACCGATTACCTGAAAAGTCCGCCGTTCAACCTGGTTTCGGGGCTGGATTTCGAAAAAGTGGAAAACGCCCGCAAGCTGCTGCCTTCGGAATACACCTATAATCCCAGGCTGGGTTTCATATCCCTGAATACGCAGCTGAATCCGGACCAGGTACTGGCCGTGGCCTACCAGTACCAGGTGGTGGGGGACACAACCGTGTACCAGGTGGGTGATTTTTCCGACCAGGGGATCGTATCGCCGCAGTCGCTGATCGTGAAACTGCTGAAGAGCACCGCCCAGAACACCCACATCCCGATGTGGAAACTGATGATGAAGAACGTCTATCCGCTGGGCGCCTACCAGATCCAGAACACGGATTTCATGCTGAATATCCTCTATGCCGGGAACAAGAACGGGGTGCCAACCGCTTACCTCGAAGATACCCGCATCAAGGGAATCCCGCTGATCCGCGTCCTTAATTTCGACAACCTCAACACGCAGATGAACCCGCCGTCAGACGGGCTCTTCGACTTTATCGACAACGCAGCCACCCAGGGCGGGACCATCCAGTCGGCCAACGGCCGCATCTTCTTCACCTTGCTGGAGCCCTTCGGCCAGGACCTGCGCGACTCGATCTTCGATCCCGCTGACCCGAAAGGATCACTGGAGCTGGCAAACAAGTACTGTTTCGACTCACTGTATACCATGACCAAGACGATGGCGAAGCAGTATCCCGACAAGAACAAGTTCGCCCTGGAAGGGTATTACAAATCCAGCACCGGCTCCGAGATCTCGCTGAATGCCCTGAACGTGCCCCAGGGATCGGTGCGCGTGACGGCCGGCGGCGTGCTCCTCCAGGAGAATGTCGATTACCTCGTGGACTATACCCTGGGCCGTGTCCGGATCATCAATGAAGGTATCCTGAACTCCGGGACTCCCATCAACATCTCGCTGGAAAGCAATGAGATGTTCAACGTACAGACCAA
>DAIRDK010000202.1:0-5159 GCA_036796175.1 Bacteroidales bacterium
TCATCGAGATCCACCTGCCCCCTGAATATCTCCGTATTGGGCTGATGGCCGATGGCGACGAAGAATCCCCACACGCTGAGGTCGCGGCTTTCGCCGGTCACCACATTGCGCACTCGCACGCCAGTGACGCCGTTTGCATCGCCCAGCACCTCTTCGGGTACGCTGTTCCACACCATCTCGATGTTGGGTGTATTAAGCACTTTATGCTGCATCGCCTTCGACACCCTGAGGGAATCGCGGCGGTGGATCATATAGACCTTCTTGCAGAGTTTCGCCAGGTAAGTGGCCTCTTCGGCAGCCGTATCGCCTCCTCCCACGATGGCCACATCCTTTCCGCGGTAGAAAAAACCATCGCATGTGGCGCACCCCGAAACGCCCTGCCCCATGTATTTCTTTTCCGACTCGAGACCGAGCCATTTGGCGGTGGCCCCGGTGGAGATGATGACCGTATCGGCGGTGAGCGACTTCCCGTCATCCGCTTCAACCGTGAAAGGACGTTTTGAAAAATCAACCTTGGTGACCACTCCGAAACGGATATCCGTTCCGAACCGGGCGGCCTGTTCCTTGAATTCCTCCATCATTTCCGGCCCGGTGATCCCTTTCGGATAACCCGGGAAATTTTCAACTTCGGTGGTAATGGTCAGCTGTCCGCCCGGCTGCATTCCCTGGTAAAGGACAGGCTTGAGATCGGCACGGGCGGCATAAATGGCTGCGGTGTAACCTGCAGGACCTGAACCGATTATAAGACATTTAACGTGTTCCATGCGAGTCGTTATCAGTTTTTGCAAAGGTAAGAAAATTTGCCGTTCTCCCCTATGCGACTGAACCGTCCCGCAGGGCGGTCATCATTTCTTTCGTTCACAGATGGTTTTCAGCTTCGCAAGCGCTTTCGGCCAGGTCTCTGTGAAGTACGTCTTATATTCATGGTTGGCTTCCGTGTCCACGGACAGAATGGTTTTCCGGTTGACTTCCGAAAACGAATAATTCTCCAGGCCGCCTGCCCAGGCCTCCACTTCAGGCCCGTTCATGACTTCGGTTCCGTTTTTAACGAGCCCGATGTACTCGATGCTGACAAACCGGTTGGGGATGTTCTCCCGGATATGGGCAATCATCCCGCCCTGGGTTCCGTCGCGGTCTTCCCCGAGGAACAGGATTTTCGATCCCTTTTCCCAGGATCCGACGAAATGCGAAGTGGGATTGAACTCTGCGGTCCATTCCGGGTAACCCATTTCGCTGAGCATGGTCTCATATACCTTTTCGACCCGGGCGTTGATGGTGATCTCAAAATGCAGGGGCAGCAAGCGGCACAGTCCTTCCACATAATTCCGGAAGTTGTTGAGGATCGATTGCCAGCCCTCCTGTTGTTGCTGATGGGTATGCACGTGTTCAGATTCAAATCTGACGGCGACATTCGTTGAATTCCCATCCTCCCTGAATTGGACACGCGCTTCGCGGCCGTCATCCATCATGTATTCGATCACTTTGTATCGTTCGATTTTCGTGTAGATCCCGGAGAAGTCGAATCCTTCTTTCCCGTCCTTCGATTCCATCCGGAACAGGAACCACCCGCCCACACGGAGGTCGTTCTCGGCTTTCGGGGTATGCCAGTCATCGCTGGCATGATTCCATTTTACAATATGTTTCGGGTGGGTATATAATCTCCAGACCTTTTCAACCGGAGCATCAATCGTCGCGGATACGGTGATCATGGTGTTTGCCATTGTTTCCATAACAGGTTGTTTTATATTATTTTTAATTAGACTGCTTCTATGTATGCAAATATACAGCCGAAACGATTAAATCGTGCCTGGCGGGAGGAAAAAATCAGGCGCTTCTTGTAAATCGCTGTTTATCAGTAAATAACAACTTTACTCCGGACTGTCGAAGAACGGGAGTATACCGTGACGACATAAAGGCCGGGAGGCTGGTCGGAGATGTCGGTTTGCAGCTGGTTCTGGCCCATCGGTCGGACATCTCCGGTCCATACGACCACCCCCTGCAGATTCCTCACCTCCACAGCCAGTGCATCCGGTGGAAGATCTGTTGTAAACACTCCGTTATTCGGGTTGGGATAGATGTTGAGAGTTGAACGGCACATCGGATCGATTCCTACAAAATGTGCAGTTACCGTATCCGACGGTTCCGATTCGCAAAGGAATGTATAGGTCGCAGAATCGTGCTGGAGGTCGGTGACATAATATCTCAGCAGGGATGGATCCCACCATGATGGGCAGAAATCAATATACACTCCAGCTGTAATAGGCGAGTTGTTTAATTTATAAAATGGTGGGTTACCTGCTGAATCAGACCTGTAAATGTTATACCCTGTTAAGTGGTCCCAGTTCGGGATCGTACCCATGTCGCATTCCGGCGGATCCCAGGTTATGCTGACTGCAGTATCTCCCTGATTGAGGACATCCACGTTCACCGGTGGCCTGCACTTGAAATCAACCACAATGTTATCGATCAGCCATTGCTGGATGTTGGCGCTGTTCTGGCCGGAGGCAGTAAATAAGATCCTGTTGGAGCCTCCCCTGCCGTCGTTGATCAGCATTCTGTATTGCGTCCAGTCAAACCCCGCGACGTTTGATAATGTCAGCAACGTATCAACCGGTTCGCCGCAATGTTCAAGGATGACCGTCATCAATTCGGTTCCTGAAGCTGTTACATTGTCAAGTTTCAGATCAAAATCCAGGTAAAGGTTAGTGCATCCGGTAAGATAGTAAGTTGAAAGGTACGTAGAAGCTAAAGTTGCTGCGTAGTTCAGGAGAGAAGGAGCGCCTGTAAAAACAGCTGTGGGCGGAGGATAGCCTTGTTGGGTCGAAATTGACCAGTTTGATTGGACAGGAATGAATCTCCAATCATTGTATGCAAAGGAAGCCTGGTCCCATGGTTCATTAAAAGGGAGGCAACATGAACAGATCACTTGTTTTGTAATTGTGTCAGATGGTGATGATTCACCATATTCTCCAGGGTTACCATAGGGGGTCAGATCGTAAAAAGCTGTTACCCAATAAGTATTGATATTGGTTGGACAGAGCGCGTTCAAATCGTACAACCAGGTTGTATCCTGTCCGGAAACATAAGAATAGAAAATTCCGTTTTTGTAAACATTGTACCCGATCAAGCCGGGAGGAGTCCCTCCACCCGGGAGTTCGGGCTTGTCCCAGGTGAGGTAAACATTGCATTCAATGGATTCACCCTGCAAATTCTGAGGCGGATAGAGCGTAACCTGCGCGGTGATCCTCAAAGGCGCCACCGACAGGATCAGAATTGAGAATAGATATATAATTGATTTCATGGGGGTAAAAGTTTGGGACAAATATAAATAATTCGTAGATGTTTTTCAAGGGTGGTGACAGGGTAACAGGGTAACAGGGTGACAGGGTGACAGGGTGACAAGGTGATTATGATTGTGGTTGTTTTTGTAAATATTTTTTAAGACCACTGATCTGTGCTCTGATGTGATTAATTCTGTTGCAGTACTTTGCAAAAGCCTCATCATCATAAAAGCCAATTTCCCTGGTTATGTAGAGTTGCGTCTCTAATTCTGACAAGCTCCCATTTGCAATATTGAGAAACCTGATAAACTCCGGTTTCGAACTTCTGCCGGCACCTTCGCTGATATTGGACGGCACTGAGAAGGCCGCTCTTCTCATCTGAGAAGTTACACCAAAAAGTTCCTCACGTGGAAACGTCTTAGTTAGCAAATAAATATCAATTGCGAGTCTAGTACTCGTCTTCCAGACATTCAGATCAAGATGTGTTTTCATGGGTTTTGTTTACCCTTAATCCGGAAACACCCCAAAAGGTAATGCAGTGACCTCACTTTTTTCACCCCTTCACCCTGTCACCCTGTTACCCTGTTACCCTGTTACCCCGTTACCCTGTCACCCTGTTACCCTGTCACCCTGTCACCCCGGTTCAGGGTTTATAGTTGACAAACACCTCGATCGCCTGGTACTCCGCCATGCCAAGTTTATCGTACAATTCCGCCGTGGCATGATTCCGGTCTTCGGCCCGCTGCCAGAACTCGCGGCTGTCGAAGCCCGGGAACAGCGGCCGGTCTTTCTGCGACTGGTGCTTGAAGATCGCCTTGCGCTTGATCATAACCTCTTCGGGACTGAGCGGCACCGCCATATCCACCAGTTCGGGCTCCCATTCCTGCCAGGCGCCGCGGTACAGCCACAGCCGGCAGTCGCTGAACCAGTCGTCGTTCCTGACCTCTGCGAGCGCCAGGAGCAGTGCATCCAGGCATACGCGGTGGGTGCCGTGCGGGTCGGAAAGGTCGCCGGCCGCGTAGATCTGGTGAGGCCGGATCTCGTTCAGGATACCGGTCATGATCGAGATATCCTGTTCCGATAATGGCTTTTTCCTGACTTTCCCCGTTTCATAGAAAGGCAGGTCGAGGAAGTGTACCTGTCCGGCCGGGATGCCCACATAGCGGCATGCAGCAAGGGCCTCGCCGCGTCGGATCGAGGTCTTGATCCGCCGGACGGGTTCCGTATCGACCTGCCCGGGCCTCTTGGTCCGGATGAAATGCTCTACCCGTTCATGGATCCCTTTTGCATCCAGGGATTCAAGTCCGAAAATCTCCCGGTATTCATCCACGAAATCGAGATAGCGAAGGACATCATCATCGAAGACGGCGATTGAACCTGAGGTCTGATAGGCCGTGTGCACCTCGTGCCCTTGTTCGACGAGCCGGGCGAGGGTCCCGCCCATGGAGATGACATCGTCGTCGGGGTGCGGACTGAACACCAGCACTCGTTTGGGATAAGGCAGGGCACGTTCGGGTCGCGTGGTATCATCGGCTCCGGGTTTTCCGCCGGGCCAGCCGCTGATGGTGTGCTGGAGGTCGTTGAAAACGTTGATGTTGATCTTGTTTGAAGGGCCGTAACCGGTCAGCAGGTCGCTCATCCCGTTGTCCAGGTAGTCGCGGTCGGTAAGCTTCAGGATGGGTTTGCCGGTCTTCAGGCAAAGCCAGACGACCCCTTTGCGGATCAGCCGGGGAGTCCAGGTGCAGGTGCCCACGAGCCACGGGGTCCTGACACGCGTCAGTTCCGCAGAGGCGGCCGGATCCATGTAGATCGTCACGTCGGGATGTTCCTGAAGGTAGCTGGTGGGAACCTGGTCGCTGACCGGCCCTTCGATGGCCC
>DAIRDK010000203.1:0-5077 GCA_036796175.1 Bacteroidales bacterium
GTTGTTAATGGCATCCAAAAGTACTAAAAATCATGTTCTGTATTACGTTTAGGAGCCCGGAACCGGCTGAAACCGAATTATGAAACTGCTCGTTATCGAAGATGAAAAAGGGTTATCCGACTCGATCGTCCAGTACCTTGAGAAAGTCGGTTACCTGTGCGAAACGGCCATGGCCTTTGAGGAGGCCGAAGAGAAGATCTCGCTTTTCCGGTATGACTGCATCATTGTCGACATTAATCTTCCGGGCGGCAGCGGTTTCGACCTGATCCGCCAGCTCCGGGGCAACCGGTCCGATACAGGTATCATCATCATTTCGGCACGCCACGCGCTCGACGACCGGATCACAGGCCTTGATATCGGGGCCGACGATTACCTGGTCAAACCGTTCCATCTCTCCGAACTGAACGCAAGGGTGAAATCCGTGATCCGGAGGATGGCTTTCGGGGGATCCAACGAGATATTGTTCAATGAGATCAGAATCCTTCCTGATGACCGGCTCGTATTTGTGAATGAGCAACCGGTCGCCCTGACCCGAAAAGAATTCGACCTGCTCATTTTTTTTCTTTCGAACAAAGATCGCGTCATCGGCAAAGAATCGATCGCTGAACACCTGTGGGGAGAGGAGATGGATATGGCCGATTCCTTCGATTTTATTTATACACATATTAAGAACCTGAGAAAAAAACTGATGGAAAAAGGCGGGCAGGACAATATCAAAACGGTTTATGGGATTGGGTACAAGTTTACGTCTACCATGTGAACGATGAAACTGCTGACCAGGATCTCGGGGTATTATATCTTGTTTACGGTCCTTCTCTTTATTACTGGGATCGTGGTTTTTCCTTTTCTTCTGAAAGACATTTTTTACCGGCAGATCGAGGAGAACCTGAGGCTGGAGAAACTCCTCATCCAGGAAACGATCAACAATACCGATACACTGCCTGATTTTCATTCCGTCTTTGGTCATACCATAGAAGTTACGCTGATCCCAAGAGTGGGTAAACGGGTGGAATATTTTTCCGACACCCTGGCCTATGACCGGGATGCGGAAGGATTTGTCAGGTGCAGGCACCTGGCGGTCCGGGACAATGATCAAACCGGGAGGGGTTATTCCATTCATATTTATAAATCCCTGGAAGAAACACGAAAGATGATCCTGGAGATCCTGATCGTCACTTCGGTGATCTTCTTCCTCCTGCTGCTGGCCCTCGTCCTGGTCAATTATATTGTGGCCAGAAGGGCGTGGGTGCCGTTTTACAGGACCCTGCGGAACCTGGGCAGTTACGATATCAACAAGGATATTCCCCTGGCGCTGGCTCCTTCCGGGATCCTGGAATTCCGCCGACTGAACGAAGCCCTTCAGCGGATGTCGGACAAGATCCGAAAAGACTTCCTGAACCTTAAGGAATTTAATGAGAATGCAGCACATGAGTTGCAGACACCATTGTCGGTCATCCGGACCAAGCTCGACCTGCTGGTCCAGGACGTCAACCTCACCGGGGATCAACTGAAACTGATCGGGACCGTGTACGATTCTGTCACGCGGATGTCGAAGATGATCCAGGGATTGCTGCTCATCTCCAAGATCGACAACAACCAATTCACGCAGGAGGAAGAGATCCTGTTGGGCCCCCTGTTCGACCGGGGGTTGCAGCACATGGCAGAATTCATCAGTCACCGGGAGCTGTCTGTCAGCAAGGATTATCAGTCGGAAAAAAGAGTCAGAATGGATCCCGCCCTGGCGGAGATTCTGGCGGGGAATCTGATCTCGAATGCGATCAGGCACAATGTGGATAAGGGATCGGTTTCGATCCGGATCACTTCCTCCTGCCTTGAAATCTCCAACACGGGACTGCCAATGAAAATCGATCCTGAGTCCCTGTTCGAACGGTTCCGCAAAGGAGGCCGTCATTCCGATTCTATCGGACTGGGGCTCGCGATCGTTAGGACCATCGTGGATCATTACGGCATGAAAGTGAATTACAGCTGTGAAGGAGACCTTCATACGTTAATTATTTGTTAAAATCCCATTTCTTCAGAATTTAAAC
This sequence comes from Bacteroidales bacterium, assembly GCA_036796175.1. GTDB lineage: Bacteria > Bacteroidota > Bacteroidia > Bacteroidales > FEN-979 > DAIRDK01. The sequence continues at coordinate 2,049 of DAIRDK010000203.1, forward strand.
AGAATCGGGTGCCAGTTTTGCGCCATCAAAGTTCTTTATATAAGCATAAGCATCCTGAAAGATTGATCGTTTAACCTTAAATCAAAGTGTCATGAAAAAAGTAATGGTAGTTGCATTGGCAGTGCTGTTCAGCGCGGGACTCTTTGCCCAAACACCGCAAAAACCTGCTGAAAAGAAGGAACCGGCCAAGACAGAACAAAAGGCAACTTCTCAGCCTGCAAAGCATCCCGAAAAGAAACATCAGACGACAACCTCCGCGCAGCCTTCCAATTCCAAGCCGGCTGAGCATAAGACAGAGGCCAAGCCGATGAAGAAGTAAGGGATAGATTGGTTGCATGGTTTCAGGTTTTTGAAAAGCCATCCCGGGATCGGGATGGCTTTTTCTTTACTTTTGTTCAGCATGAGACGAACCGGATTGACGCTTTTTCTGCTGCAGATGCTTATTGTGTATCTTTCAGGCTGTGGTCCTGCTTTTAAGAAGCCGGACGACACCCGGGTATTCAGGTACAATGAAGCGGCGGATATTACATCCCTTGATCCTGCGTTTGCCCGTGACCAGCCCAACATCTGGGCGGTGAACCAGGTCTTCAACGCATTGGTCCAGCTGAATGACCGGCTCAGCGTGATCCCGTGCATCGCTGCGGGGTGGGAACTGTCAGCCGATGGTACCCGCTATACGTTCCATCTGCGAAGGGATGTGTTCTTCCAGGATGATCCCTGTTTTCCGGAGGGGAAGGGGAGGAGGGTGACCGCCCGCGATTTTGTTTACAGTTTCCGGCGGATCATGGATCCTTTAACGGCTTCCCCTGGTGCGTGGGTATTCGGAGGGGTGTCGAAGAAAGACCCTTTTTTACCGGCCAATGACACCACACTGGTCATCCGGCTCGACAAGCCGTTCCCCCCGTTCCTGGGGATACTGACAACCCAGTATTGTTCGGTGGTCCCGGAGGAAGCCGTGAAGAAATACGGCACTGATTTCCGCCGGCATCCGGTGGGTACGGGCCCGTTCCGGTTTGCCCAGTGGAAAGAAGGAGTGAAGCTGGTCCTGAGAAAAAATCCGAATTATTTCGAAACGGAAAACGGGCAACGGCTGCCGTACCTGGATGCGGTAGCCGTCACCTTCCTTCCCGATAAGCAGTCGGCTTTCCTGGAGTTCGTCAAAGGCAACCTGGACCTGATCTCCGGAATAGATCCCGCATATAAGGATGAATTGATGACCCGGCAGGGAACCCTTAACCCGAAATATGCATCCACTGTGAAGCTCTATAGGCAACCATACCTGAACACGGAGTACCTGGCCATTCTGGTTGATCCTGCATCCCCCGTGATGAAAGACAACCCGCTCAGGCTGGGGAAGGTGAGGAAGGCGATATCGCTCTCGTTTGACCGGGTGAAGATGATCGCCTGGCTTCGGAACCATGTTGGGGTTCCCGGGATATACGGGATTGTGCCGCCCGGTCTTCCCGGTTCGGATACCGGCAGAATCTACGGTAATTATGACCCCCGTAAGGCGGCGGCTCTTCTAGCAGAGGCCGGTTATCCAGGTGGCAAGGGACTCCCCCCGATCACGCTCGCTTCGACACCTGATTATCTTGATATATGTAAATATATTCAGTTTCAGGCATCTGCGGTCGGGATCGATCTCCGGATCGAGGTCACACCGCCGGCTGCAATGAAAGAGATGAAAGCACAGGCCAAAATACCGTTCTTCCGTGCCTCCTGGATCGCCGACTATCCAGATGCCGAGAGTTACCTTTCGCTGTTTGTTACCGGTAACTTCTGCCCGACCGGACCAAATTACACCCATTTCTCCGATCCCGTATATGACCGGCTGTACCTTGAGGCGATGGCGGAAATCCGTGATTCGGTCCGTCTTTCTTTATACCGATCGATGGAACAACGAATCATGTCGCAAACACCGGTTATGATCCTGTATTACGATGAGGTGCTTCGTTTTACAAGAAAAAATGTGGAAGGTCTCGGGATCAACGGGATGAACCTGCTGAGCCTGAAACGGGCCAGGAAATCGGATTTGTGATCAGTTCACAATGACAAGTTTTCCAATGGCCAGCTGACGATCTCCTGAAAACAGCGAGCAGTGGTACATCCCGGCAGGGAGGTCTCCTTTTGAGAAACGAGTGTATCCCGAACCTTGAATCCGTATCATCCGGACCAGATCTCCCAACTCGTTTCTGACCATCAGGATGCTCTCGCCCGGACAACCGGAGATTCGTATCACTGCATTCTGCCTGACCGGGTTTGGAATGATGGAGATCAGATTCTTGTCTTTTAAATCATGGATCCCTACGTACCACTGGAATTCATAGGCTCCGATGTCGATCCTGTCCTCGACGACCCGCGGGTTGCCGGCACGGTCTGTTTCTGGGTAGGGCCCGTCAGGATCACCTGCATTGATGCAGGGCGAATCACCAGCTTCGGTCCAATAGGAATAAAATCCATCGTAACCTGCACCGCATCCTTCAGATGGGGATTCAAAACCGGGATTGACGGTGATGTTATTCATATACATGCCGGAATAAAAATTCCCGTTCAGTTCAAAGTCGTCTTTGCCTCCCTGTATGTCGCAATAGGTAAACTCCGGATCGCTGTCTTCGTCATATAAAAACACCTGGTTGGAGTCCGCATTTGCCTTATTGCCGTAAATGATGCAGTTCCTGAAGACCGGGTTTGCGGAAGAATTGCAATATAATCCCCCACCTGACTGGTTTGCGTAATTGTTTGCGATCGTATTACAGGTCAGGTCCGGATAAGAATAATAATCGAAGTAAACGGCACCGCCGCACCCTGTATTGCCATCGGCAGAATTATTTGTAATGGTGTTGTTCTCCAGCGTGCTGTGGTCCTCCGGACCGATGAAGATCCCGCCGCCTCCCTGGCTGTACAGCCCGTTTGAAACATTATTTGTAATCGTATTCTCCGTGATATGGGCATTCCCGTCCACATAGATTCCGCCACCACCTCCCTGACCCCATGAAAGACCATCGGTCGTGGCAACATTATAGAGGATT
>DAIRDK010000204.1:0-5054 GCA_036796175.1 Bacteroidales bacterium
TTTCATTCTCTCGCTGGTCTCAGGCATCCGACTTGACGCACAAACCCCCATGGCTTTTTCGCTTAAACAGGCCCAGGATTATGCACTGGAGAATAATTACGACCTGAAGAACAGTTACAATGACGTTCTGATCGCGCAGAAAGAGGTGAAGAAAAACACGGCCATCGGTCTGCCTCAGATAAGCGGCGGTGTTGATTATATGGATAATTTCCTGCTGCCCACATCCATCATTCCAAACTTCCTGTCGTTCCTCGATACCACTGGCAATGCGCCGAAGTACCTTGAGCTGACTTTCGGGACCCGTTACAATTTGTCAGTCGATGTTGCCGCCTCCCAGCTTGTCTACAGCGGGCAGTACCTGGTCGGATTGCAGACGGCAAAGGCTTACCTGAGTTCCGTGAGGCAGAAAATGATCCGGGATAAGATGGATGTAAGGGATATCGTGACAGAGGCCTACATTTCCTACCTGGTTGTTGAGGAGAGCACCAAAATCCTGGATTCCACTTATCAGGTCATGAACCAGATGGTGGAAGAGGCAAAGAAAGTGCTGCAAGCCGGGCTGATGGAAGACATCGACGTGGATCAGCTTGACCTGAACCGCTCAAACCTTGAAGCGTCGCTGATCAATCTCCGCAGCCAGAAGAACATTGCATACAACTACCTGAAATTCGTCATGGGCATCCCGCAGGGCCAGGAGATTGTGCTTACCGATAACCTTGACTTTTTCATCCACTCGATCCAAAAGGATTACCTGCTCAACCAGCCCTTCGATATTAACTACAATATTGATTATACGATCCTGAAGAAGCAAGAGTACCTGGTATCGATGCAGTACAAACTGGCCAAAACAGCATACCAGCCCAGCCTGATCGCATTCCTTGGCTTAAATACCAGCGCGATGAGAGAAACCTGGGATTTCTTCGACGCATCCCAGAAATGGTTTTCTTCATCTAATTGGGGACTTTCGCTGAACATACCGATATGGAGCAGCGGACAGCGAAAATTTGCCGTTGACCAGGCCCGGATCCAGATGGACAAAATGAAAGTCCTGGATGATAAGACCAAAATGGGGCTTCACCTTCAGGTTGAAACGGTTCGGAATGACTTTCTGAATTCCTACAATGTCTTCATGAACAACCGAAAATCGCTGGAGACGGCCAAAAAAATCTACGATAAAACGATCGAGAAGTACCGTCAGGGTGTAGCTACCAGCACGGATCTGAACCAGCGGTACAACCAATTCCTTCAGAACGAATCCAATTATATCCAGTCGATCCTGGTGCTTGTCCGCAACCAGATCAAATTGTCGAAATTGCTGGAAAGGGTTTAAGGATTTCCAAACGATTACCGGTAGGGCAATTCATGGATTGCCCGCACATAACCCATCGCCCCAACGGCCATTATTTATTGTACCGGTTCCTGATCTTTTCCTTCATCTGGTGGTCGATCATGACCATGGCGGGGACGAACACCAGGGTGAGGAAGGTGGCGAACGAGAGACCGAAGATGATGGTCCATGAAAGCGGACCCCAGAAACTTACGCTGTCGCCTCCAATGTAAATATGCGGGTTCAGTTCAGTTAACAGGGTGACGAAGTTGACATTCAGCCCAACCGCCAGCGGAACAAGCCCCAGCATCGTGGCCGTTGCGGTCAGGATGACCGGGGTGATCCTCGTCAGGCCGGCTTTCACGATGGCTTCCCTGATCTCTATTCCCTGCTCGTAAAGGACATCCGTGAACTCCACGATCAGGATCCCGTTTCTGACGACGATACCGCCCAATGCCACAATCCCCAGACCGGTCATCATGATCACTATCGGCATATGGAAAATGACCACTCCCAGCAAAACGCCGATGATGCTGAAGAGCACCTCGGAAAGGATGATAAGCGATTTGCTGAGTGACTTAAACTGCGTGATGAGAATGAAGAAGATCAATCCCAGGGCGATCAGCATGGCTTTGCCCAGGAATGCAGTAGTTTCAGCCTGGTCTTCCTGTTCACCGGTCATGGTGACCTCGATCCCTTTCGGCAGCGGATAGGTTTTCAGAACCTGTTTTATGGAGGCCACCACCTCATTGGCTGTATACCCGGAGAGCACTTCGGAAGAGACCGTGATCACGCGCTTCAGATTTTTTCGGTTGATCCCGCCGTAGGTTTCCTTGTATTTGACGGTAGCGACCGATGAAATGGGGATCTGGCGAAGCTTACCGGTCGTCATATCCATGTAGGTGATCTTGGCGTCGATGATCTGGTTGATGTTGTTCCGTTGTTCCTCCGTGTAGCGGATCTGGATGGGATATTCGTCTTCGTCTTCCTTATATTTCGATGCTTCTTTCCCATAAATAGCCGTGCGAAGCTCCATGCCCACCTGTCCGACAGTGATTCCTTCGCGGTTCGCACGCTCGCGGTCGATGTCGATAACGATCTCCGGTTTGTTATTCACGAAATCGGATTTCAGTTTTTCGATCCCGGGAACCCGCAACGAGTCGAGGTAATTGATAATACCGTCGGCAGTGACGATCAGTTCGTCCAGGTTCTCACCAGTGATCTCCATGTTGATCGGTTTTCCGGTCGGGGGACCGATCTTGTTTTTCTCCACGCTGACCTGGACGCCGGGGATGTGTTTCACCAGCTGGCGCAGGCTGTCCATGTATTCCGTTGTGGAAATGCTCGTCCTGTATTTGCTTTCAACGAAATTGATGGTGACTTTTCCGCGGTTGGAGGAGGTGCTTGCATCAAAAAAATTCTCACTGGCCCCGAATCCCACATTGGAAATGACCGATTCCACATACGGATTGTCTTTTCCAACGACCTGGTAAATATTTTGTTCCACGATCTTCGTGACCGAGTCGGTGACTTTTTGATCGGTCCCTTCAGGCATCTTGATAAAGACATAGATGCTGTTAGGCTGGTTATTCGGGAAGAAGAGCACTTTCGGTTTCGCGACGCCGACCATCATGATGGTGATGATGAACAGCAGGCTGATCCCTCCGAACAGATACCATGGGTTGCGCCCTTTCAGGAAGAACCTGAGCTGGCGTTCATACAGGGTCATCAGCCAGGGCCAGGTACGGTCCTGCCAGAGGATGATGAGTTTCAGAAGTACAAGCCGGTAGAGTGCATTCAGAAGCATGGCGAGCATCAGGATATTGCCCATCCAGAACACCTTCCCCAGGTAAAAGATCGTGGCCAGCACTGCCATCACCACGCTGAAGATAAGCAGCTTCTTTTTATTGATCTGTTTTTCGGTGTTATCGTATTCGTGCCTCATGAAGGTCACGGCGAATACCGGATTGATGATATACGCCACAAAAAGCGATGCAAACAGGGTCAGGATCAACGTTACCGGGAGGTAGTGCATGAATTTGCCGACATTGCCGGGCCAGAACGCCAGCGGGAAGAAAGGGGCCAGGGTAGTCAGGGTTCCGGAGAGGATGGGCAGGAAAACCTCGCCGGCCGCATGTTTTGCTGCCTTGACAATATCTTTTTCATGCCGGTGGATGCGGTGGGTATTCTCGATCACAACGATTGCATCATCCACCACGATACCCAGGGCAAAAATGAACGCGAACATCACGATCATGTTCATCGTAAACCCGAGACCGGGAAAGATCAGGTAAGCCACGAACATGGAAAGCGGCACCGAAAGGCCGACAAAGAAGGCGTTGTTCAGGCCCATGAAGAACATCAGCACCAGGGTCACCAGCAGGAACCCGATGACGATCGTATTGTTCAGTTCTTCCAGCGTGCTGCGTGTGAATCTCGACTGGTCGCCGGTAAGGGTCACGTTCAGGTCGGGGGGATAGGTGTTCGTTTTCAGATCGTCTATGATCCCCTTGATCGCGTCTGAAGCGATCAGGAGGTTCGCCCCGCTTTTTTTGATGACGTTCAGGGTAATGACGTTGTTGCCGTTGAAACGGGCAAAGCTCTCCTGCTCCTTGAATGAGTCTTTGACGTCGGCGATATCTTTAATGTAGACGATGGCTCCGGAAGAGGATTTGATCATGATGTTTTTCACCTCGGCAGGCGTTTTGAACTGTCCGGTCACGCGGATCGTCCGTTTTGTGCCGAAGTTGGTGATGTTCCCTGCCGAGATCGTCACGTTTTCGGAGGCAATGGCCCGCTCGATATCCGAAAAGGTGACACTGGCGGCCTGCATCCGGTACATGTCGACATCCACCTGGATCTCACGTTCCAGCGCCCCGACGATATCCACACGGGTAATGCCCGGCAGCGTTTCAATCCGGTCCTGCGCCTCCTCGGCATATTTCTTGAGCCGCTGGAGGTCGTAGTCCCCGTTCAGGTTGATATTCATGATCGGAATCTCGGAGATATCGACCTCCTTGATGTCGGGGTCCTTGGGCAGATTGTTGGGGAGATTGGTCTTTGCCTTGTCCACGGCATCCCTGACCCTTTGCTTGGCCTCCGCGACCTCCATGGTCGGTGTGAACTCCACCACGATGGTAGAGAAATCCTGAACGGAGGAACTGGTGATCTTCTTGACATCGGCCATTGATTTGAGCTGTTTCTCGATGGGACGAGTCACCAGGTTTTCCATGTCTTCCGGGGAGGTGCCGGGGTATGGGGTGCTCACGATGATCGTTGGGATCACGATCTCGGGGAACTGTTCCTTAGGGATGCTGAGGTACGAGAGCAATCCAAGAAGGGTAATGAAGATGGTCAGTACATAAATGCTGGTGCGATTGTCGATAGCCCAGCTGGTAGCGAAGAATTCTTTGACTTTTTTCAGTTCGTCTTTCATGGCAAGCAGGTATGACCGCAGTTATTTATAGTCGATGAACTGGCCGTCGTAAAGATCTTTGTACCCGGCAGTGACCAGGATGTCGCCGGAATTCAGCCCGCTGATGATCTCCGTCAGGCCATTGTATGTGATGCCGGGCTCCACCGTTCGTTTGCGTGCTATTTTCCTGCCGTTCTCTTCGGATACGATAAAGGCATAATGGCCTTCATTCCGTGAGGTCTGCACGAAATCCTGAGGGATGGCGACCGATCCCGGCTTGCTGTAGTCCTTGATCTTCAGGACAGCGATCAT
>DAIRDK010000205.1:0-5050 GCA_036796175.1 Bacteroidales bacterium
CAGGCTCGCAGCTGACGTTCACCGTATCGGCCTATGATCCCGATTCCAACATCGTCACCCTGACCGGTACCGGCGGACCGCTGATCCTGACATCAAACAAAGCCTACCTTGATCCCGATCCCGCTATCGACACCGGTCATGTCTCCACCCAATTCACCTGGAACACAGTGTGCGACCATGTCCAAAAATCGCATTACCAGGTTTATTTCAAAGCAAAAGACAACGGCACGCCGGTCAATCTCGTGAGCATACGCTCCATGAAGATCCTGGTTGTCGGCCCGGCCCCGGAAAACCTGACCGTCGTGCCGCTCGGCAATACCATTACCCTGAACTGGGACGATTACGCCTGCCCCAATGCATCCGGATATTTCATTTACCGGAAGGCCGATTCGACGGGATACGTGCACGGCTACTGTGAAACCGGGGTTCCGCCTTGGCTGGGATACCAGAAGATCGCTGAGATCAGCGGGATCGGCCAGACCACCTACCTGGACGACAACAGCGGCATCGGGCTCTTCCAGGGCATCCGCTATTGCTACATGGTGGTTGCGGTTTATCCCGACAAGGCCGAAGGGTATGCGTCCAATGAAGCCTGCACCCAGCTTAAACGCGATTTGCCGGTGATCACCAACGTAAGCGTAAATACCACCGAGGAGTCGACCGGATCCATCTACACCGCCTGGTCGAAGCCAACCGAGATCGATACGGTCCAGGCTCCCGGCCCTTACCGGTACGTGCTGCTACGATCCCGTTCTGACCTGCCCGGGTCCTACATCGCCATCGATTCATCCGATAACCTGAACGATACCCTCTTCACCGATACCTTGCTGAATACCCGTGATTATGGATTCCGTTACAAGATCGATCTCTGGAATCATACACCCGGCCTGCATTTTCTGATCGGGACTTCCCAGCCTGCCGCTTCCATGTTCCTCGAGATCAGTCCCACCGATAAAACCCTGAACCTGTCCTGGACCAACGATGTTCCCTGGATCAACGACACCTTCGCCATATTCCGTAAAGGGCCCCTTTCAAGCATCTATGACTCCACCGGGTACAGCCTGGTCAATGCTTACGCCGACACAGGCCTTCGCAACGGCGACTCATACTGTTACCTGATCCGGAGCACGGGGCATTATTCCGCCGCCGGGTTTGTCTACCCGATCATCAATTACTCCCAGATCACTTGCGGCATCCCGGTGGACAACATTCCGCCTTGCGCACCTACGCTGACGGTCACCACGCTGTGCGACGAGCAACAGAACAAACTCGTGTGGAGCTTCCCCGGCGATACCTGTTCTCATGACGTAGCCCGGATCCGGATCTTCTATTCGCCGCTCCGGTCACATCTGCCTGTGCTTGTTGACAGCATCCCGAATCCGCCGGACAGCAGCTATACTCATGTACCGGACCAGTCGGTGGTGGGTTGCTACTACATAACCGCCATCGATTCCGTGGGGAACGAGAGCCAGCCAAGCAACACCGTATGCGTGGATTACACCGCCTGTCCTGTGTATGAGCTTCCGTATGTCTTCACCCCCAACGCCGATGGCATCAACGACCGGTTTATACCCTTCCCTTACTCCTCCGTTGAGAAAATCAACCTCGTGATCGTAAACCGCTGGGGGAAACAGGTCTTCCATACCTCCGATCCCGACGTCAACTGGGACGGCCATGACGAGACTACCAAACAGCCTTGCAGCGACGGCGTATATATGTTTGTCTGCGACGTGTACGAGATCACCCTCGACGGCACCGTGATGCGCACACTCAGGGGCTCTGTCACCATCCTCCGGTGATGTTCCATCCAATTAATTCTTATCTTTGCGCCCGTGAATAATATCCGCAATTTCTGCATAATAGCCCACATTGACCACGGCAAAAGCACCCTGGCCGACCGCCTGCTGGAGATGACCAATACGATCTCCGAACGCGATTTCCAGGAACAGGTGCTGGATGACATGGATCTGGAACGGGAGCGCGGCATTACCATTAAAAGCCACGCCATCCAGATGAACTACTGGTATGAGGGAACCGATTATGTGCTGAACCTGATCGACACCCCCGGTCATGTGGATTTTTCCTACGAAGTTTCCCGCGCGATAGCGGCCTGCGAAGGCGCGCTGCTGGTGGTGGATGCCACCCAGGGGATACAGGCCCAGACCATCTCGAACCTGTACCTGGCCATCGATCATAACCTGACCATCATCCCCGTGCTGAACAAGATCGATATGGAGAATGCCATGGTCGAAGAGGTGAAGGACCAGATCGTCGATCTGACCGGTTGCGAACGCGACGACATTATCGAAGCCAGTGCGAAGATGGGATACGGCATCGATCTGATCCTCGACCACATCATCCACCGGATCCCTCAGCCCTCGGGCGATCCAGACGCACCTCTCCAGGCCCTGATCTTTGATTCAGTGTTCAACTCCTACCGCGGGATCATTGCTTATTTCCGGATCATGAACGGAAAACTGCGCAAGGATGATCATGTCAAGTTCGTGAATACGGGCAAGGACTACCATGCCGATGAGATCGGCATCCTCCGGCTGCGGCCGGAAGCCCGGGAGGAGGTTTCCACCGGCGATGTGGGCTACATCATCTCCGGCATTAAAACCAGTCGTGAAGTGCAGGTGGGCGATACCATCACGCATGTCGAACGCCCTTGCCTCAAAGCCATCGCCGGGTTTGAATCCGTAAAGCCGATGGTCTTCGCCGGTATCTACCCGGTGGATGCCGACGACTATGAAATGCTGAGGGACTCCCTGGAGAAACTGCGGCTCAACGATGCGTCGCTGACCTTCGAGCCGGAGTCGTCCGCCGCCCTGGGATTCGGATTCCGATGCGGCTTCCTCGGGCTGCTGCATATGGAGATCATCCAGGAACGGCTCGACCGCGAGTTCGATATGGATGTCATCACGACCGTTCCCAATGTCTCGTACAAAGTATACACGACCAAGGGCGAGGAGATCGAAGTGCACAATCCCTCAGGACTGCCCGCTCCCAATTACATCGATCATATCGAAGAACCGTATATCGCGGCCAACATCATCACCCGTTCGGAATATGTCGGGGCGATCATGAAACTGTGCATCGACAAGCGCGGCACCCTGAAAAACCAGGTGTACCTCACCACTGACCGCATCGAGATCACGGTCGAACTCCCGCTCGGGGAGATCGTGTTCGACTTCTATGACCGACTGAAGAGCATATCAAAAGGATATGCCTCTTTCGACTATTACTCCGCAGGCTTTAAGCCGGCTGACCTGATCAAACTGGATATCCTGCTCAACGGCGACCCGGTGGATGCGCTGTCCACGCTCCTTCACCGCGATAACGCGTATGAATTCGGACGGAAATTCTGCATCAAGCTGAAGGAGTATATTCCCCGGCAGCAGTTCGATGTGGCCATACAGGCAGCCATCGGGGCCAAGATCATCGCGCGCGAAACCGTCAAGGCAGTCAGGAAAGACGTTACGGCCAAGTGCTACGGCGGTGACATCACGCGGAAACGGAAGCTCCTCGAAAAGCAGAAGAAGGGGAAAAAGCGGATGCGCCAGATTGGCAACGTCGAGGTACCCCAGAAGGCATTCCTGGCCGTTCTCAAGCTGGATTCCTGACCCGGCTGTAACATTTTGACCCGGGACTCGTCTTATGGGTCAAATTTCATTAAAACAATTTAGTATGAAAACGACGAAACCATTTATCGCCATGGCTTTATCGCTGGCATTCCTCTTTATTTTCATCACCAACCTGAAAGCCCAGGAGGAGGAAGGGAATCAACCTGACAAACACAGTAAACATGATTTCAACATGGGCAGCGTCCGGGTAGAACAGGCCGGAGAGGATACCATGGTTATCTATATTAATAAGAGCCACACCAAGGATCATTGCACCAACTTCAGCACCATGCCGTGGGGCTGCAGGAAAAATAAATTCAACGGTCATTGGGCGGGGATCGATTTCGGGTGGAACGGTTATGTGAATTCCAGTTTCAACATGAATTTCCCGGATGAGATCAATTATATGGATCTCAATACCGGCCGGTCCCTGATGGTGAACCTCAATCCGGTGGAGCTCAACGTGAACATCGCGAAAAACAAGTTTGGCTTCACGACCGGTCTCGGGTTCCAGCTCAGCAACTATTTCTTCACCCGCGACTACGCCTGGCATGGCGGACTCGACAGCCTGGCCGCATTTCGCGTTTACGACGCCTCCGGCAACCTGGTGACCATGAGCAAGAACAAACTGTTCGTATCCTACCTGACCCTGCCTGTGCTCTTTGAGTTTCAGACCAACCCGAAATGCCGGCTCAACAGTTTCCACCTGACTGCCGGTGTGATCGGCGCCGTGCGCTTGCAGAGCTACCAGAAGATGGAACTCACCTCCTACGACAAGACCCTGTACCTTGAAACGGAAACAGGCCAGGTCGTGTCAAGTTTCGAAGCTGAAAAGTCAACACGCCGCGTGCACGACCAGTTCTTCCTCAACCCATTCAAAGTGGATGCAACGGTCAGGGTGGGATGGTCGTTCCTGAACCTCTTCGCTACTTACTCGCTGACTCCAATGTTCCAGAAAGATAAAGGACCGGAAGTGTATCCCTGGACCGTCGGGATCACGCTGCTGGGTTGGTAACGGTCATCCGGCGATGAACCGGTCCTCGAAATTGACCAGGAACAGCTTTTTGGTCGTCCGCGTGACCGCCGTGTAAAGCCACCGCAGATAATCCAGGTCAAGCATGTTGTCGCTGACATATCCCTGGTCGACGAATACAGTGTCCCATTGCCCTCCCTGTGTCTTGTGACAGGTGAGGGCATAGGCGTATTTGACCTGGAGCGCATTGAACCACGGATTGGCCTTGACCTTTTCGAGCCTCGCCTTGCGGGAACCCAGCATCTGATAGTCTTCCATGACTGACTGAAAAAGGCGGTTGTTCTCCGGTTGGGACAGAGCCGCTGATTCGGACTCCAGGGTATCCAGAAGGATCATGACGTCGAGTTCCTTCTCATCCGGGATCAATTGCCCGGCGAAGTAATCCCAACCGATC
>DAIRDK010000206.1:0-4975 GCA_036796175.1 Bacteroidales bacterium
CAACGCCCGGATCACGCCGATATGGGCGGCTCCTTTAGAACCGCCGCCGCTGAGCACGAGGGCGACTTTCTGTCCGAAGGCAGAGTGAAGAGTGAAGAGTGAAAAGAGAAGAGTGATGACTATGAGTTTGGTTCCGGAGGTCATGACCATAACGGTTTTCCGGTACCAAAGATAAGCATTGTTGGAAAAGAAGACTTAATCCGGGTCAGATGCTTTCCATGGCGTGAGACAGGTCGGCTATGATGTCCTCCGCTTCTTCGATGCCGACCGACAGGCGCACCAGTCCGTCGGTGATGCCCCCTGCCTTTTTGGCTTCAGCCGAAAGCTTGGAATGGGTCATGGAAGCCGGATGCTGGATCAGGGTTTCGATCCCGCCCAGCGATACGGCCAGGACGCACAATTCCACGTGGTTCATCATCTTCCTGCCGGCTTCGATCCCGCCTTTCAGTCCGAACGAGATCATCGCGCCGGGTCCGCGCATCTGTTTCTTTCCCAATTCATATTGCGGATGTGACTTCAATCCCGGGTATTTCACCCATTCCACTTTCGGGTGGGATTCCAGGAAATCAGCCACCTTGATGGCGTTCTCCTGGGCCCGGTCGATGCGGATGGCCAGCGTTTTCATGCCACGGCGCGCCAGGAAGGCCTGGTGCGGATCCATATTAAATCCGTAATTGATCATGGTGGAGTTCAGCTTCCTGTAATCCGCTTCGGATTTCGGGATCACCACTCCGCCGACGATATCGGCATGGCCGTTGATGAATTTGGTGAGGGAATGCAGCACGATGTCGGCTCCCAGCTGGAGGGGATTCTGCAGGTAAGGACTGCAGAATGTGTTGTCGACGCAAACGGGGATCTGATGTTCGTGTGCGGCTTTTGAGATGGCTTCGATGTCGCAGATGCCGATGGTCGGATTGGCCGGCGTCTCCAGGAAGATCAGTGCCGTATCCGGACGGATCGCCCGGATCACCTCATCGGTGTTCGTCGCATCGACAAAAGACATCTCCACCCCGAACCTGACATATGAATTCTCCAGGATGGCCAGGGAAGGGCCATATAATGCGTTATGGCAGATGATGTGTTTACCCTGCCCGAGGTAGGTGAGATACACGGTGTTGACGGCCGCCATCCCCGATGCGGTGGCAATCCCGTTGTATCCTCCCTCCATGTCGGCGATTGCTGCTTCGAACTCGTCGATCGTGGGATTCCCGATACGGGTATAAATGAAGCCGTCGTCTTCGCCGGCAAAACAGGCAGCACCATGCTCGGCGCTGCGAAAACCGAATGTCGAGGTCTGGTAGATGGGCATGGTGACGCTTCCCAGCGGATCATGCAGCCCCTGACCATGGACCAGGCGTGAGTTGAATCCTTTGTACTTTGTCATGACTTTTATTGTGAACAGTGAGCTGTGACCGGTGAACAGGAAGATCAGGAACGGACGACCACGATCTCGTTGATGATCTTTTCAGAAAGATGTCGTTTGACCGCGCAGATGGCTGCCGCGTTGATTACGGCGGCATCATATTTTTCAGGGAAACCGGCGGGAACATGGATCCGGATGATGATCTTCCCGATCATCTTTTCCGCCGGGTTGTATTCCGTGTCCATGGTGAGCGAGATCCCGTCGGATGGGATCTGCCGGGAATCGCAGAAGGCTTTTATGTAATACCCTGCGCAGGTGGCCAGGGAAGCCAGGAAGAGGCCGAAAGGAGCGGGGGCCGAGCCTTCCCCGCCGGTCTTCACCGGCTGATCGGTCGCCACATCAAATCCATCCAGTTTCGCATTGACCTTCACACCACCTGGAAAATATACACTAATAGACATATTATTAATTATTAATTATTAATGATTAATTTTTCTACAAAAGTAGAAAATTTCCCCGTTCATCGATAAAAACCGGGCCGACATCAAAATCCCTGGAAGGATCAGGGATTATGAAGTATATTTGTTCCATCACCAAATCACCATCTTACGTATGAAAAAACTGATCTTTCTATGGGCTGCTTTGATTCTGGGATTCCAGGGCATGGCCCAGGACGAGGCGCGCCTGCTCAGGTTCCCGGCTGTTTACGGCAGCCAGCTGGTCTTCTCGTATGCCGGAGACCTTTACACCGTGGCCAGGACCGGCGGCATGGCCCGGAAACTGACTAATGATGAAAACGGGTACGAGATGTTCGCCCGGTTCTCGCCCGACGGAAAACAGATCGCCTTTACCGGCCAGTACGACGGGAATACCGAAGTGTATACCATTCCTGCAGAAGGCGGCGTCCCTGTGAGGCTCACGTTCACCGCCACCCTCGGCCGTGACGATATCTCCGACCGGATGGGCCCGAACAACATCATCATGACCTGGCGCGACAACCAGTCGGTCGTATACCGTTCACGGAAACAATCATTCAATGACTTTAAAGGACAGCTTTTCGTGGCGCATACCGCAGGAGGCTTGTCTGAAGAGCTCCCGCTCCCGGCGGGCGGCTTCTGCAGCTATTCCCCCGATCAGTCGAAACTGGCCTACAACCGGGTGTTCCGTGAGTTCAGAACGTGGAAGTATTACCGGGGAGGAATGGCCGACGACATCTGGATCTATGATTTCAAGACCAAAACCACTGAAAACATCACCAACAACCCGGCCCAGGATATCATCCCGATGTGGAAGGGCGATAAGATCTGGTTCTGCTCCGACCGCGACCGCACCATGAACATCTTTGTGTACGACCTGAACACCAAACAGACACGCAAGATCACCCAGTTCACAGAATATGACGTGAAGTTCCCGTCGCTTGGGGATAATTATATCGCCTTTGAGAACGGCGGATACATCTACCTGCTGGACCTTGCCACCGAGAAGGCGGAGAGGGTGACGATCCGCATTGCCGATGACTTCATCACCGGCCGGGACATGATCAAAGATGCCTCCAAATCAATCGGGACCTTCGCACTGGCCCCCGACGGCAAGCGCATTGCCTTCGGTGCCCGCGGCGACGTGTGGACGGTGCCTGCAAAAGCCGGGATCACACGGAACCTCACGACCACCTCCGGCGTCCATGAACGGGACGTCGCCTGGTCGCCCGACGGAAAATACATCGCTTACATATCCGACCGTACCGGTGAGGATGAAATTTTTATAGCCAGGCAGGATGGCACCGGAGAACCGGTCCAGGTGACCCGGGATGCCGATACGTATAAATATGGCATGATCTGGTCGCCGGATTCCAAAAAGCTGCTTTGGTCGGATAAGATGCTCCGACTGCAATATGTGGACGTCGATTCCAAACAGGTGACGGTCGTGGCCACTTCGAAGGATTGGGAATACACAGATTTCAGCTGGTCTCCCGACAGCCGCTGGATCGCCTATACCGATCCCAATTCACGGGGATCATCCCGGATCTGGCTGTATGAGGGATCCACAGGCAATAAGTTCCCTGCTACCGATGAGTGGTACGAATGCAGCAGCCCGGTGTTCAGCAATGACGGCAAATACCTGGTCTTCACCTCCAACCGCGATTTTAACCCGATCTACAGCTGGACGGAATGGAACCACGCCTTTACCGATATGTCGAAAGTATACCTGATCACCCTCGCGAAATCGACCCCCAACCCGTTCAAGCCCGAGAATGACGAGGTATCGGTAAAGACAGAAGAACCTGTCGCGGCAAAACCGGAAAGCAAACCAGGCAAGCCGGAAGAGAAAAAAGAGGAGGCGGCCAAAGACAAGACGGTCAAGATCGATGCAGAGGGCATCATGGATCGGGTCATTTCCCTTCCGATTGATGCCGGCACGTACTGGAACCTGGCTGCCGTGGATGAGAATGTGTATTACGTGAAGGGCGGAAGCCGTGGCGGCGGGAAACCCACACTGATGATCTACAACCTGAAAGATAAGAAAGAGAACTCAGCCGGCGAGTTCAATTCGTATGAGATCTCTGCCGACAATAAAAAAATGCTGGTCGTGAACAGCGGCCGGTATGCCGTAATCGATCTCCCGAAGGGGAAGGCCGATGTGAAGGATTACGCCGACCTTACGAACATGAAGGTGAAAGTGGACCTGCAGGCTGAGTGGAAGCAGATCTACAACGAAGCCTGGCGGCAGATGAAGTATTTCTTCTATGATCCGAACATGCATGGCGTGAACTGGAATGCCATGAAAGACAAATACGGGGTGCTGGTCCCATACGTCAATAACCGGAACGACCTCAATTACCTGATCGGCGAGCTCGTCGGCGAACTCAATATCGGTCATGCTTATGTCAGCGGCGGCGACAAACCCGATCCCCCGCGGATCAAGCAGGGGTTGCTGGGGGCCAGGCTGAGCCGCGACGGCTCCGGGTATTACCGGATCGATAAGATCCTCAGCGGCGAGAACTGGGACAAATCGACCCGTTCCCCGCTCACGGAACTGGGTGTCGACGTAAAAGAGGGAGATTTCATCATCGCCGTGAACGGAAAACCGACGAAGGCCATGATCGATATCTATGAGTCCCTGGTGAATATGGCCGGTGTTCAGGTGGAACTGACGGTAAACGGCTCCCCCTCGGAAACGAATGCCCGCAAGACCATCGTCGTCCCTATTGACAAGGAGTCCGACCTGTATTATTACACCTGGGTTCAGGATAACATCCGGAAGGTGAACGACGCCACCAACGACGAAGTGGGGTATATCCATATCCCCGACATGGGGCCGGAAGGCCTGGTGGAGTTTGCCAAACATTTTTATCCCCAGATGAGCAAGAAGGCCCTGATCATTGACGATCGCGGCAACGGTGGGGGGAATGTCTCCCCGATGATCATCGAGCGCCTGGCACGTGAGGCCGTGATCATGCGGATGGCCCGCAACACAGGCCCCAATCCCGGCCGGCTGGAGATGGTCCTCGGTCCGAAGATCTGCCTGATCGACGAGTATTCGGCTTCCGACGGCGACCTGTTCCCTTACCAGTTCCGGGCGTTGAAACTAGGGAAGCTGGTCGGAACCCGAACC
>DAIRDK010000207.1:0-4948 GCA_036796175.1 Bacteroidales bacterium
GGAATGCGTAATTCAGGAATTTACAAGAAAGCAAACTGGACGAAGGAGGATCTCGTCACTCTGCTTTCGTTCAGGGGGGATGAGGCCCGGGAACTCCGCAACCGGGCGCTTCAGGTCAAAGCGGAGCACGTGGGCCGGAAAGTATGGTTCCGAGGGTTGATCGAGTACTCCAACATCTGTTCAAAAGACTGCTACTATTGCGGCATCCGATGCAGTAATAAAAAATATGCGCGGTACACCATGTCCGATGATGAGGTCATCGAAGCCGCACTGTGGGCTTATAACAACCGGTTCGCTTCCATCGTGATCCAGTCGGGGGAGCAGACCGGCAAAACATTCACGGACACGATCGAGCGCCTGCTGAACGAGATCTCGCGTGCGACCAAACGGGAACTTCACATCACCCTCTCCCTCGGAGAACAAAGTGAAGAAACGTACCGTCGCTGGCTGGAAGCCGGAGCGCAACGATACCTGCTGAGAATTGAAGTGTCAAATCCTGCGCTGTATTCCAGGCTGCATCCCGGCAACCGGCATCACTCTTACGCTGATCGCCTGGAGAAACTTCATCTCCTGAGAAAAACGGGATACATGGTCGGAACCGGCGTTATGATCGGGCTTCCCTTCCAGCATCCTGAAGACCTGGCGGACGACCTGATCTTCATGCGCGATTTTGATGTGGACATGGTAGGTATGGGTCCGTATATCGAGCATGAAGACACCCCGTTGTACGCTTATAAGGATCAGCTGTTGCCATTGCAGGAGCGCCTTGAACTCTCGCTGAACATGGTGGCGATCCTGCGGGTGATGATGAAGGACATCAATATCGCCGCTACGACAGCCATGCAGACCATCGATCCGCAGGGACGCGAAAAGGCGCTGCTGGCGGGTGCCAATGTGATGATGCCCAACCTGACGCCGCTCAAGTACAAGGAGGAATACCTTCTTTACCGAAATAAACCGGGAATTTCCGATGACGCGGAACGAACCCGGGAGAAGATGGAGCAAAGCATCCGTGCGGCCGGTGATGAGATCGGGTACGGGGAATGGGGGGATCCGAGACATTTTGAACGAAGAGTGAAGAATGAAGAGTGAAGAATTAAGGGTTACGATCCTGGATGCGGGGAGCGAGGGGATGGCGGTGGCGAAGGCGGGAGAGATGGTCATATTCGTGCCTTATGCCGTGCCGGGGGATATCGTGGATATCCGGATCATCAAAAAGAAAAAGTCGTTTGCTGAAGGCCGGGTGGTCCGGATACACAGCTATTCCGAAAAACGTACCGAGCCCTGGTGCGCTCATTTCGGCGTGTGCGGGGGATGCCGGTGGCAGAACATGAAGTACGAAGACCAGCTCTTCTACAAGCAGAAACAGGTAACCGACGCGCTGCAGCGCATCGGGAAACTTACCGGTCCCCTGGTCCATCCCATCCTGGCCTCCCTGGCCACCACACGGTACCGGAACCGCCTGGATTTCACATTCTCTAATCACCGGTGGTTAACGGATGGAGAAGTGACCCGCGGAGAACGTCTGCCTCACACCAATGCCCTGGGTTTCCACTATCCCCAGTTATGGGACAAGGTGGTCGACATCCATGAATGTTTCCACCAGCCTGAACCCTCGGATGCGATCCGCAATGCCGCCAGGGACTACGCGCTGGAACAGGATCTTTCGTTTTACGATGCCCGGAAAGGATCGGGTTTCCTGCGCAACCTGATCATCCGGAACACCCGGAACGGACAGGTGATGGTGATCCTGGTGGTCAGGGAACGGAATGAAGAGCAGCTGATCCCCATGCTGGACCACCTGGCTGCTGCTTTTCCTGCGATCACCAGTCTCTTTTTTGTGATCAACGGGAAGCAGAACGACATGATCAGCGACCTTGATTTTTACCTTTATAAGGGAGAACGGTATATTACGGAACAACTGGCTCCTTTCCGGGAGGGAGGCCATGCGATCTCGTTCCGGATCGGTCCGGCAAGC
Source organism: Bacteroidales bacterium (assembly GCA_036796175.1). GTDB lineage: Bacteria > Bacteroidota > Bacteroidia > Bacteroidales > FEN-979 > DAIRDK01. The sequence continues at coordinate 1,979 of DAIRDK010000207.1, forward strand.
TTCTTCCAGACCAATCCCGGGCAGGCGGAGAATCTCTACCGACTTACCGCCGACTATGCAGCACTGGAAGGGCACGAAACGGTATATGACCTCTACACCGGCACGGGCACGATCGCCAATTATATCGCACCCTATGCCAAACGGGTCGTTGGGATCGAGTCGGTGGACATGGCAACCCGTGATGCACGGGATAATGCCAGGCTGAATGGAATTGACAATACGGTATTCATCACCGGGGAGTCGGAAAAACTTCTTAACGCCGCGTTATTTTCAAAATACGGCAGGCCGGATGTGATCATTACCGATCCGCCGCGAAGCGGCATGCATGAAAAAGTGGTCCGTGCGATTGCCGAAGCAGGTCCGGTGAGGCTCGTTTATGTCAGCTGCAACCCGGCCACACAAGCCCGCGACATCGCCTGGCTTTCGGAGCACTATCGGTTCGTCAGCTGCCGGCCGGTGGATATGTTTCCGCATACCCAGCACGTCGAGAACATCGCCCTGCTGGAGCGCAGGGAGCCGTTCACAACAATTTCCTGAGGATTTCCCGGGCATCGAACGGGGGGCCTTCGATCACCAGGTCGGCTTGTAAATAAAACCGTTCCCTCTCCCCGACCTGCCGTTCGACGTGGCCTGTCATCTCATCCGGCTGTACCTGTTTGAGCAACGGTCTTTTCTTTTTGACGGATGAAAGCCGTCCCGCCAGCTGCGACACAGGCATTTTCAGGTATACCGAACGGCCGTGTTCACGGATAAACTCCATGTTCTCGAAAAAACAAGGAGTCCCGCCCCCGGTCGAGATGACCATGTTCTCCATGGTTGCGGTTTCAAGCAGGATCCCTCGTTCCAGTTTCCGGAACAGATCTTCACCATATTTACCGAAAAACTCAAAAATCGAGATGCGGTACCGCGATTCGAACAATTCATCGAGATCGGCGAATCCCATCCCCGAGATCGCAGCCATTTCACGGCCGAGGTTGGTCTTCCCGCTGGCCATGTATCCGATAAGGTAGATCTTCATGCCTCACGTCAGAATGGGGAACAAAGTTAGAAAAATGCTTATCTTTGCATTGCTTTTTAACACACTATGAAGATTAGGTTGTTGACAATTGTAGTCCTGCTGATTACCAGCCTGGCGATGCCGTCATGTAACTCGCGCAGTGAAACAGGACAGGAGGATCTCCCCGGGGATGTCGTATCGAACCCGAACACCGCAGGGGGCAAATCCGATCTTACGAAACTCCCTGTGATCACATTCGAAAAGAAAGAGTATGATTTCGGCAAGATCGTGGAAGGCGAGTCGGTCTCCTTTGACTTTAAGTTCACCAACACGGGCAAGAGCGACCTGGTGATCGCCGACGTCAGCACCTCATGCGGCTGCACGGTTCCCTCCTACCCGAAGAACGCCATCCGGCCCGGGCAGGGAGGCACTGTCCGCGTGGCCTTCAATTCCCGCGGCAAGCGCGGACTGCAAACCAAGAATGTCGTGGTCGTGGCAAACACGCAACCTAACGTGACTCCGCTTAAGATCAAGGCGCAGGTTGTGGCGCCGGGGGAGACTGATTAATTAATAATTAATAATTAATAATAATCGGTATGGATTTATTGACGGTATTGTTGATGGCACCGCCCCAGGGTGGAAGCCAGCAGAGCAGCTGGATGACATTTATTCCACTGCTTCTGATCATTGTGGTATTCTACTTCTTCTTCATTCGTCCGCAGATGAAGCGTTCGAAAGACCAGAAGAAATTTCGCGAATCCCTTCAGAAAGGACAAAAGGTCATCACCATTGGTGGCATCCACGGCAGGATCGTCGAGATCCAGGATACGACCGTAACCATCGAGGTGGAAAACGGCGTTCGCCTGCGGGTTGAAAAATCGGCGATCGCGATCGATAATTCACAGACTCTCGAGAACAAATAAAGACGCCCCATAAGCTCCTGTACCGTGAAACGTGATATCAGGGGATTGATCGAGTCGGCGAGAGAGCGCAGAGGGAAGAAATTCAGTTTCCAGCTTTACGTTTTCCTGATTTGTCTTGGGATTTCTGTATTGGTCTGGGTGCTGGTCCGGCTCTCCAAAGAATATATCTATACGGTGGATTACCGCCTTGTTTATACCGGTGCTCCTTCCATGCTGCGGCTTTCCTACGCTTCCGATACCGTGTTGACGCTGAAACTTAAAGCCCAGGGCTATGATCTGTTCACGGAGAGAGTGCTTTCGGGGCGGGATAATCAGTACGAGGTCAACCTCAGCCAGGTCAGGCTAAAGCTCAGCGGACAGGCTTACAAAGGCTATCTCCTGACCCCGTCTATCGGTTATGAGATCGTTTCACAGACCGGTTATCCTCACTCATACCTCTCCACTTCTCCCGATACGATCTTTTTCGAGTTTGTCCAGAAAGGCGCCCGCCGGAACCGGTAATGCTCAGGATCGGACTCACCGGCAATATCGGCAGCGGAAAAAGCACAGTCTGCAACCTCTTCACGGCGCTTGGAATCCCGGTGTACCACGCGGATGAAGAATCTAAAAAATTCCTGTCCAGGCCTCCGGTCATGCAGGAAATAGCGGCCATATTCGGTCAGAAGATCCTGACGGAATCGGGTTATGTCAACCGAAAGGCCCTGGCCGGTGTTGTGTTCAATGACCCGGAGGCCCTGGCCTCCCTGAACTCGGTCCTCCACCCGCTGGTCCGGGACGACGCCCGGGAATGGTCCCGGAATTACACCGATAAGCCTTACATCATCCATGAAGCCGCCATCATTTTTGAAAGCGGGTTCCGGGAAGAGTATGACCGGATCATCTATCTGACCTGCCCTGTGGAAACGGCCATTGCGCGTGTGATGAAAAGGGACGGAGCCCCGCGGGAGGAGATCCTCCGGAGGCTCCGTTTTCAATGGGATGACGAACAGAAGGTGCCGCTGAGCGACTATGTCATTTACAACGACGGCTTACAGCTGCTGGTCCCGCAGG
>DAIRDK010000208.1:0-4945 GCA_036796175.1 Bacteroidales bacterium
CCGAGACCTGTGCCAACAGCTTCATCCGATACGGCCATTCCATCTGAAAGAAGCCTCCACCGGCTGAAAATCGTCCTGTTCATTATCCTTGTCCTGGCCCTGCTTCCTCACAACTCCCTGGCCCAAACGAAAAAAGACACCGGGGCTGTCCCTGATTCGGTCGCAGAAAAAAAACACTCACCCGGAAAAGCTGCCCTGTTCTCCGCTGTATGTCCCGGACTCGGACAAGCCTACAATAAAAAATACTGGAAAATACCTGTCGTTTACGCAGGATTCGGCGTGATGACCTACTTTCTCGTCACCAATGCCAATAACTACATGGACTACCAGTGCGCATATATTGAGAAAGTGAACGGCAATACCAACGGAAATTACGCCGACCTGGTCAACCGCTATACCGAAGACCAGCTGATGTCGGCCCGGGAATATTACCGGCGGAACCTGGAGATATCTGTCCTCATCACCGCCGTGTGGTACTCCCTGAATATTCTCGATGCCGCCGTGGATGCTCACTTGAAGACCTTTGACATCAATGAGGACCTCTCTGTGAAAGCGGGCCCTTCGGTCATCCCGGTCCCGGGTTTGGCCGAACCGGCAGCCGGAATAAAACTAACGTTGAAATTTTAAACTGTCCCGAACCATGAAAATAGCAATTCTCGGATACGGAAAGATGGGCGAAGAACTTCACCGGATGGCCGCCAAGCGGGGCCATGAAGTCGTCGCCATTTACAATAATCTCGAAGACTGGGAAGGCGATTCGGCCAGGCTGGCCGGGGCGGAAATCGCATTCGAATTCTCCACTCCCGACAGCGTCGTCGAGAACATCTATCGCTGCTTCGACCATCACATCCCGGTGGTGGTGGGGACCACCGGGTGGCTCGACGACCTGGAAGAGGTCATAAAACAGTGCCGGGAGCGGAACCAAACCCTGATGTTCTCGCCAAACTTCAGTATCGGGGTCAACTTATTCTTTGAACTGAACCGCTGCCTCGCCCGGTTGATGTCGCAATGGGAAGATTATGAGATTTCGATCGAAGAGACTCACCACATCCATAAACTCGATTCCCCGAGCGGAACCGCGATCGTGCTGGCCAATGACATCATCCGCAATTCCGGGCGAAAGGAAAAATGGGTCAGGGAGCTTTCTGAGAATCCTGAAGAACTGGGAATCAAATCTTTCCGCACCGAGAATGTTCCTGGCACACATATTGTTAGGTACGATTCCGATGTGGACACCATTGAGATCATCCACACGGCGAAAAACCGAAGAGGGTTAGCCCTTGGGGCCATCCTCTGCGGAGAATGGTTGCTGGGGAAACAGGGATTTTTTGAAATGAAGGATTTCATGGCGGAGCAAAAATTGTAGGCAGTGACACGAAAAGCAGTGTTTGTGCGTTAATTAACCTTAAAGAAACCAACTGTATGAACCTCTACATGATCATTTCCATTTTCTTCCTCCTGATTTCCATTGCAGGTCTCTGGGGAGTCTTCGAAAAAGCAGGTCAGAATGGATGGAAGGTGCTAATCCCGTTCTATAATTTTTACGTCTGGCTGCGGATCATCAGGAAACCGCTCTGGTGGTACCTCTTCCTGCTGGTCCCCTTCATCAACGTGTTCGTCATCCTGCTGATGATCGTCGAGGTGCTCAAATGCTTCGGCAAACACAGCCTGCTGGCCCAGGCCCTGGGTGTACTGTTCCCGTTCTTTTACCTTCCCTGGCTCGGTTTCGACCCGAGGCAAAAATACACAGACCCCAAAGATGCCCCGGAGATCAGAAAAACCGTTTTGCGCGAATGGGTGGAAGCCATCATCTTCGCTGTCATCGCGGCCAGCATCATCCGGATCTTCCTGATCGAAGCCTACACCATTCCCACCTCATCGATGGAGAAAACCCTGCTGGTCGGCGATTACCTGTTCGTAAGCAAAGTCAGCTACGGCCCGAAAGTGCCGAACACCCCCCTCTCCTTCCCGTTCGTTCACCATACCCTGCCGTTAACATCGACCACCAAGTCCTACCTCGAATGGATTGAACTGCCCTACTACCGGTTCCCGGGACTTGGAAAGGTCAGGAACATGGATGTGGTCGTTTTCAACTATCCCGATGGCGACACGCTGTCTGACAAATTCCAGAGCAATGTCTCCTATTATCAACTGGTCAGAAAGTACGGCCGGGATAATGTGTGGAGCGACAAACAGTATTTCGGCAATATCATATCCAGGCCGCCTGACAAGCGGGAAAATTTCATCAAACGCTGCATCGGAACTCCCGGCGATACCATCCTGATCGCCGCCAGGACCGTTTATATCAACGGAAAGGAGGAGCAGAACCCAGGGAAACGGCAATTCAAGTACTATGTGCAGACTGACGGTTCCCAGATCAACGCCAAAAACCTCGAACGGCTGGATATCACCGAGAACATCCTGACGGACAACCGGGGCAATTACGAAATGACCCTCACCGAGGAAGCCGCTGCCAGGCTCAAGGAATATTCGAATGTGAAACAAGTTGAACCTATCATCCAACCGGTAGGGGCCTGGGATTCGGACATATTCCCGTTCGACTCGGCCTACCGCTGGAATGTGGACAACTTCGGACCACTGGTCGTCCCCAAGGCCGGCGTTACCATCCCGCTCACGCTCTCCAACCTGCCGCTGTACCGGAGGATCATCGATGTATTCGAGGCCAATGACCTTACCGTAAAAAACAATACGATCTACATCAACGGCAGACCTGCCACATCATACACATTTAAAATGAATTATTATTTCATGATGGGTGACAACCGGCACAACTCGGCCGATTCCAGGTACTGGGGATTCGTGCCTGAAGACCATGTTGTGGGGAAAGCGGTGTTTGTATGGTTTTCCGTGGATCCGAACAAACCTCTTCTCGACGGTAAAATCAGGTTTAAAAAGCTTTTCAGAATAGTAAAATAAGTACATTTGCATCCTCACGATATGTCAAATAAAACCGAAATGATGAAGAAAACATTCGCAGCCGCATCCATCCTGCTGATCATCGGACTGATCGTCATCCCTTGTGCACAGGCTGTTTCCCAGAAAACGTACGAAGGAGTGATCACCTATAAGATCACCTATCCAGATAACAAATTCACGGAAAGCCAAATGGCGATGTTCCCGAAGATACTGACTGTTTCGATCAAAGGTGAAAAATCCAGGACCGATATCCAGACAGGCATGGGCAATACAATCGAGATCTCGGATTACGCCACCAAAACCAAGACCACCCTGCTGGACATGATGGGGCAGAAATTTGCCATCCGGAGCACGTGGGAAGAGATCCAGAAAGACATGGAAAACGAAGCGGCAGGCCAGGTTCAGCTGACGGGAGAGACCAAGACGATCGCCGGATACAACTGCAAGAAGGCGATTGTGACGGTAGATGACAAAGGAACCAAGTATGCCTTCGATGTTTATTACAGCAGTGAACTGGGACCACGCGCAGCCAATTTTGACAATCCGGTTTACAAGGATATCGACGGCGTTCTGCTGGAATTCTCGATGAAAACGCCTCAGTTTACCATGAAATTCACTGCCACTTCGGTCGAAAAGAAATCCATTTCTTCCAAGGACTTCGAGATCCCGACTGATTATACACTGACTACCAAAGAGGAACTGAGAAGCAAGTTCGGCGGAATGGAATAAACAAACATGGGTAAAACAGCGAATCCGTTAAAGGAAAACATTCTCAGGGGGGAGAAGAAGGAGGAGGAACCTGTTGCACCCCCTCCCGCTGAAACTCCGGCTAAAAAGAAAAAGAAAGAAAAAGAGAAGAAGGCCAAAGAATCCCCTGCGGAGAAAACCCCTGAGCAAAAAGAGCGGGCACTCCGACGGTTCCGGGTGTTCGGCCTGCTGTTCATTCTCCTGGGCACATTCCTGCTGTTTTCCTTTACCTCCTACATCCAGTCGTGGAAGGCGGATTACAATTTTACCGATACGGTATTCCAGCATTTCAGCCTGAACTATTTCCTGGATAAAGGCATCCGGGTCGAAAATTTCATGGGCAAACTGGGCGCACTCTGTGGATACCTGTTCATATCCAAATGGTTCGGGGTCGCCAGTTTCCTGTTTATCCTGGTCCTCGCGGTCAGCGGCATCCGCCTGTTTTTCCTGGTGCGGATCCTGCCCGTCTGGAAAACGATCGAATACTCCTTTTACGGAATCCTGTGGCTTCCGGTCTTCCTGGGCCTGGTGTTTCCGCAAAATGATATCCTGTACGGAGTATACGGTTACCAGATGAATGTTTGGGGCATGGAGTACCTCGGGATCTCCGGATTGGTCCTGCTCCTCATCTTTACAGGGCTCACGGCCCTGATCCTCGGATTCAACATCCCGTTCCGGTGGTTCAGGGAAAAACAATCCGTGGAGATCCCGGTTGAAACGTCGGCGGAATCCACCCCTGCCGAAGAGCAAAATTCCGAAGAACTGCAGAACAGGCTGCGGGAAGAACCGCCTGATACCGAAGAATCCGTTGCCGAGACAACGTCTTCCGGCGACACTGAACCGGTTGAACCGGCCGCCGAAACCCTTCATCCCGACATCGAGCTCCAGATCGAGGAACCGGTTGCCGAGGAACCAGCCGGTCCCGGCATCGGACCGACCCCTGAACATCAAACCCTGGATACGCCCTACGATCCGACCCTGGAACTCTCGGGGTATAAATTCCCTCCCTTATCCCTTCTGAACGATTATGGCGGTGATTCCGTGACAGTCAGAAAGGAGGAGCTGGAAACCAACAAGGACAAGATCGTTGAGACGCTGAAGAACTACGATATCAAGATCCAGAAGATCAAAGCCACGATCGGACCCGCTGTTACGCTATATGAGATCGTGCCGGAAGCGGGGATCCGCATCTCCCGGATCAAGAACCTGGAGGATGACATCGCCCTGAGCCTGGCGGCACTTGGTATTCGCATCATCGCAC
>DAIRDK010000209.1:0-4923 GCA_036796175.1 Bacteroidales bacterium
GGGAGTTTGGAGGGGAGAAATTGGTACAGGGCATTGGCGATTCCGAGGTTCCCTGCCGAATTTTCGAGGTGGATCGGATTGACTTTATGAGGAATGGTGGAAGAGCCGGTTTCGGTCTTTTTCACTTTTTGCCCGAAATACTCCATGGAGATGTAGGTCCAGATATCGCGGTCGAGATCGATCAGGATGGTGTTGATCCGTTTCAGGTTGTCGAAAAACGCGGCCAGGTTGTCGTAGTGTTCGATCTGCGTGGTCGTCTGGCAGCGTTCCAGTCCGAGCGTGTTGTTGACGAACCGGTTGGCGAATCCCACCCAATCGATCTTGGGGTATGCGGCGGCATGTGCGTTGAAATTCCCTGTAGCGCCGCCGAATTTCGCCGAGAAGGGGATGGTCTCGATCAGGGCCATCTGGGCGCTCAGCCGTTCGGCAAACACATAGAGTTCCTTGCCGACGGTGGTCGGCGATGCGGGCTGCCCGTGTGTCCTGGCCAACATCGGAACGGTTTTCCAGTCGGCCGCCCGGAAAAGCAGGGCATAGTGGACCTCGGCGAGGAGGGGTTCATATACCGTTTCCCAGCACTCTCTCAGCGCTAACGGGAACGCCGTATTGTTGATATCCTGGGAGGTCAGCCCGAAATGGACGAATTCTTTATACTGTCCGAGGTTCATTGCTTCCAGGCGCTCTTTCAGGAAATATTCGATCGCCTTGACGTCGTGATTGGTCTTGTTTTCGATCTCCTTGACCCGCTCCGCATCCCCCGGTGTGAATTGCTGGTAGATCTCCCTGAGTTTCGGGAATGCTCTCCGGTTGATCCCTTTCAGCTGGGGCAGAGGGATACTGCAGAGCGCAATGAAATATTCGACCTCGACCCGGATGCGGTAGCGGATGATGGCTGCTTCGGAAAAGTACTCCGACAAGGTTTCGGTGGATTTGCGGTAACGTCCGTCAACCGGGGAAACCGCCTTCAGGGATGTATCCATAACGGGTTGTTTACTCAAAAATATAAATTTTACCTGACATTCTGCTTAAGCCATGACGTGATCATCTCCAGCACGATGGGGGAGAGGGTCTCTTCGATCCGGCCGTACTCCTCGGGGGATCCGGTCGTGGCCGTCTGGAACAGGTGGTTCACGCCGGGAACAAAGTCGATGGTATAGCGGTCGTTCCCCGCCATCAGGAGCCCGGTTTCCAGGGCTTTCATGTTCTCGGCCGGGGGAACCTGCAGATCCATTTCCCCGAACAGGGCCAGGACGGGGCAGGCGATCTTTTGGATGTAGGTCATCGGATCCAGGGTCAGGAAGGTCCGGAACCAGGGCGAAGTGACCGTCCGGATCTGGCTTTCGATCCGGGCTTCCGGGATCGAATTGGGATTCCCCTGGCCTTCCTTCTTTTCGAAATCTTCAAGCGCTTTACGGATCTTCACAGCGGCCTTGTCATTATTGTCATTCTTCTTCAGGATCGAATAGATCTGGTCGCTGATCTTCAAGTTCGCTGCAATCTGGTCCTCGGGTATGCCGTTGGCCCGGGCGATCAGCCCGGACTGGAGGCGCAGGATCTCTTCACCCTTGAGGGCCGTTCCAGCCAGCAGGACGATAAACCCGATATCGGTTCTCCGGGCGGCGATGATCTCGGCGATAAGCCCTCCCTCGCTATGTCCAAGGATACCGATATGCGAGGTATCGATATCGGATCTTCTCTTCAGGAATTCGAAAGCAGCGGTCGCGTCGTCCGCAAAATCGAAAGTTGTCGCCGTGGAGTAGTCGCCGGTGGATCGGCCAACCCCGCGGTCGTCGTAGCGGAGAACGGCAAATCCTGCCCTGGTCAGGTGATCGGCGAGCACCAGGAAGGGTTTGTGACCGAAAATCTGCTCGTCGCGGTCCTCAGGCCCGGAACCGGTAACCAGCACGATCGCCGGAAAGGGACCGCGTCCGGTGGGGTAGGTCAGGGTGCCGGCAAGATCAACGCCTGCGGTGGTGTTCTTCACGGTTACTTCGTCGGAATTGTATAGATAGGGTGGACGGGGTTCCTGGGGCCTGTTCAGCTTGTACTCATGTTCCGTGGCGGCCAGGGTGAGAGGTAGCTTGTACCCTGCCTGCGTAAACGTGCCGGACAAGGTATCTTTCGATGCATTGAATTTCCCACCGTAAACAGCCCTGAGTTTGCTGATCCCGAACGCAAGCGAATCCGGCGTCATCAGGATCTCCGTAACCTGGATCCCGGCAGCTCCCTGGTCGGGGCTGTCGACAGTGGCCGTAAGGCTGTCCGGCGAGAGGTTGTACACATGCAGGACCAGCGTAAGCTCCTGGGTCCCGTATGATAATTTACCGATCCAGGTTTGTTTGGAAAGGGTATCTGAAGCGAGAACCCGAAAACCAACAATCAGAAACAATAAAATAAAAACAAACTTGGTGAACTTCATTTCCTGAATATTAGAATACAAATATACCAAATTGAGGCATTGCTTCTGATTCAGGCATCGCCCCGCAGGGGCGGAGCATCACGGTTGTTTTACCCGTGTTCCGCCATGCGACGACGAATAGGCCGCGAAAAACCCGACGGCGTCATGGCTGACATTGGTATATACGTTCGCCGGGGGAGAAGAGAAGAACGGGATGTTGAATCCCGCCATCTGCACCTGGAAAATGAAATCGTAGTACTCTTTCGTGATGCCCGACATCTTGAGGACGATGGTATCGCCCGGACTGATGCTCTGCGCGGTATCCGAATTGTCGAGATACATCGCCGTGGCCCCGGTGATGTAATTGCCGTTGAAGTATACGTCGTCCGTGATCATGTACTTGCTGATCGAATCGGTGAGCAGCGTTCCGTTGCGGTACAACTGGAACAGGTAATAATTCACCTCATCGCCCGGTTCCTGGGCAAACACGCGGACTTCCCAGAACCCGTTCTCGCCCCAGTCGGGCTGGAAAACGGCTTGTATCGAATCGATTTTCGTGACCGGGTTCATCCTGCATGCAGCAGTGTATTCTTTTGTTCCGGCGATCTCCTCCTCTAAGAGGATATTCAGCGTGTAGTCCGTTCCGGCGGTGCCATGAAACGATGTATCGGTCGCGTAGATGCCCGAAACTCCGGGTTCAGTCTCGTACAGGGGATAATTGTTTGTCCCGTCGGTCAGGACCACCTGGGCATTCACGACCCTGGGCACCGGCTCGTTATAGAAATAATCGGCCGTTTTGGTCAACCGGACCTCATAGGCTCCGGTATCGCTCCCGATGGCACCGTCAACGACCAGGCGGGTGTATGTACTGTCCAGCCTGACGTCGATCTTCTCCGTACAGGCGTATGCCAGCAGGAGGATGACCGGGAACAGGATATATCGTTTCAGCGTCTTCATGTCAGAAATGGAAATTGAACGTTACGGAAGGAATGATGCCGAACAGGTATACTTTCTCCGCGTAGGTGACATTCGGGTCCTCGTTGTCCTGGACGAAATTGATGGTCCAGGTATTATGCCGGTTGTACACATTATAAACCGAGAAGTTCAGGTCCCAGGTGAATTTGGCTCCCGGTTTCTGTTTCGAGGAAAAATCGACGGAGAGGTCCAGCCGGTGATAATCTTCGTAGCGGTATGCATTTCGGTCGGAATAGATAGGGATGACCTTACCGCCGATCACGGCACGCCCGGTGGGGAACGTCACGGGATTGCCGGTGGCGTATACCCAGTTGGCCGATACCGACCATCGCTTGGCAATCTGGTAGCTGGCCACGATATTCAGGCTGTTGGGCTTGTCATAGGGGGCGGGATAGGGATTGCCGTCATTGATTCCCGGGATCACCCGGAAACTCCTCGAATAGGTATAGCTCACCCATCCGTTCAGCCGGGTCTCGTTCAGCCTGACCAGGCATTCGATCCCATAGCTGTATCCCGTGCCTTCGAGGATCTCTCCTTCCAGTTTATTGTTCATCAGCAGGATGGCATGATCCTTGAAATCGATCACATGGTTCATGTATTTGTAGTAGCCTTCCACCGAGGTCTCGATCGTGTTTCTCCTGAAATTCCTGAAATAGCCGAGGGCGACCTGGTCGCAGGTCTGGGGTTCCACGTTCGGGCTCGCCGGGAACCAGATGTCGAGCGGGGTGCCCACCGTGGTGTTCTGGGCCAGCTGGAGATACTGGATGGTGCGGGAATAGCTGGCCTTGGCCGAGGACTTCGGATTGATCGAAAAAAGCAGTCCGACCCTTGGCTCGATCCCGAAATAGGTCTTGTAGAATTCTCCTCTGGCATACACCACCGAATCAATTGCCTTTCCGGCTGAATCGAATTCAAATACCGTTCCCGGGCCGATGTCCTGGAACATGCTGGCACGGATCCCGTATTTAAGGGTCCAGCGGGTGCCCGCTTTTTGCTCGTTCCCGGCATAGAGGGCTGTTTCCAGCGAGTAGTTTTTCGGCACTTCGACCGTATTCACCACGGTTTCATTTCCCACTCCCTGTGCGATCCCCGGATTGATCATATGGTAGATCGAGCTCACGCCGAACCTCCGGGTGTTGGATGTATTCGGGTACCAGCTCATGTCGCCTTTGACGCCGACATCGCGCAGGTTGGGGGCCCAAGAGGCGACGGCATCATGCCGGACGGGTCATTCCACCAGCACGGCAATGGGATCAACATGGGCTACGGCGGCGCGATGCTGGGCGATGTGACGGAGTACATGCTCTACACGGCGGACACGGCCTACGCACTGCCCGCCGCGTCGCTCGACGCCATGGTGAGGTTCTTTGCCGACTACGTGGTGTGGGACGCCTACAAGGGCAAGTTCAACCCCTACAGCCAGGGCCGGGCCGCCACGCGCCCCGGGGCCTTCCGCTACAGCGGCGCGGCCGTGGCGGCGGTGCGGTTCCTTGCCGCAGGCATCCAGGAGGCGTACCCGGCGGCGCTGTCTGCCCTGGCCGACTACGCCG
>DAIRDK010000210.1:0-4830 GCA_036796175.1 Bacteroidales bacterium
GCTTTTTGATCTCACCGGGAAAAAGCCGGTCCTGATCTTCCGCGAAGCCGGGGTAATGTCTCAGCGCAGCGATCAGGAGCGACATATAATTCACCGGGATGAACGGCAGGTCGTCCACACAGATCGTATATACGATCCGCTTAACGTAGTCGATGTTGGCTTCAATGAACTCGGCCAGGGTTATGCTCACTGTTACATCTCTTAAACTTATAACACTCAGGTATTTATCGATAACCGCCTTAAAGAGTTCCTCCTTATTCAGGAAATGGTGGTAAAGGGCGCCTTTAGTGAACCCGATCGCCCGGCTGATATCGCTGATGGAGACAGCCTCGTAACTCTTATGAAGAAAGAGTTTGTAAGCCTGGTCGATGATATGTTCTCTTGTATCACTCATGTTACATACTGAACGTTCAGGATGCAAAAATACATATAAAAATCAAATTCGCAACAGGTGACTGATTATTTTGGTGAAACCATTTTACCCGAATCGCACGTTAGAGTGTGCTTCGGGCAGCATTTCAGGGTGCTGTCATGCGGCATGCAATAGCGCCCCGGGCGGCATAATCCCTTGTGCATGCCTGCCGGACAGCAGGGGCCGCTGTTAAATCCTGGGGTATACTTGTTCAACTTCAGCTCCTTACGGCAATCCTTCCTGCAAGGAGGGAATCCATCGTTCTTTATCTTGCAGATCCCTCCGGCGATAAATCCCAGGAAGAGGAGGAATCCGACAATAATGAAGAACCAGGAGATGCAGATAAAGAACCTGCCCTGATTTTCTTTTCTGAATCTGGCAAGCAGCAGGGTGCCTGCAAGGATCGTCAACAGTGAAATGGCCAGGAGAAGCATAGTTTGTTTTTTTACAAAGATAATTGATATTCAGCGGTTATAATCATGTTCGTTGTTTTATTACCAGAAATTCATAAAAACATTTTAATGGATTATATTTGTTAACATCATTGTCAGTTGAAACATTAGCGTTTATGAAGAATTTATTCCTATGTCTCCCTGTCATTTTATTGCTTCTTCCGGGCATTGGAGTGTCCCAGACCTGCCAGGACGTAAGTGTCGAACTCAGCGCGGCGGTTCAGGATCTGCCGCCCCGGATCACCCTCAGCTGGGTTCCCAATGCAAGCACGACCCAATACACGATCTTCAGGAAATTAAAAACGGAAACAGCCTGGGGAACGGCTGTCGCCACGCTTGACGGTACCGTTAACCAATATATTGACAATTCAGTCGAAACAGGCGTTTCCTATGAGTACAAAGTCATTCGGTCGGGCACCACGTTTACCGGGTATGGTTATATCAATGCAGGGATCATGGTCCCGGCGATCGAATCCCGTGGGACCCTGGTCCTGCTGGTGGACGACCTGTTTTCATCTTCCCTGGCCCTGGAGATCGGTCGCCTGAAGGATGACCTGGAGGGCGACGGCTGGAAGGTGGTCCGGTTTGATGTTCCGCGCACCGCTGCCGTGACATGGGTCAAAAACCTGGTCTTCGGAGTCTACAGCCAGGATGCCGTGAACACCAAAGCGTTATTCCTGCTGGGCCATATTCCGGTGCCTTACAGTGGTGACATTTACCCCGACGGTCATCCCGAGCACCAGGGGGCATGGCCGGCCGATGTGTTTTATGCCGAAATGAACGGCAGCTGGACCGATGTGAACGTTAATGACACGCTCGCTTCCGATCCCAGGAACCGGAATGTTCCGGGCGACGGGAAATTCGACCAGGGCATCCTCCCGAACGAAACCGAACTCCAGATCGGGCGGGTCGATTTTGCAAACATGCCCTCATTCCCTCAAACAGAAGAGCAATTGATCAAAAATTACCTCGACAAGGACCACGATTACAGGCATAAGGTATTCACAGCGGTCCACCGCGGGGTGATCGACGATAATTTCGGTTTCTTCAGCGGAGAAGCCTTTGCTGCCAGCGGGTACAAGAACATGGGCCCGTTGGTTGGTCCCGGCAGCGTGATCGCGGCGGATTACTTCACCACCATGGCCACCGACAGTTACCTGTGGTCATACGGTTGCGGGGGAGGGTGGTACCAGGGGGCATCGGGGATAGGGACCACGACCGACTTTGTGAATGCCGACCTCCAGGGGGTCTTTACCCTGCTGTTCGGGAGTTATTTCGGCGACTGGGATTCACCGGACAATTTTTTGAGAGCTCCGCTTGCTTCTGGCAGGATACTCACCTGTGGCTGGAGCGGAAGGCCGCACTGGCAGCTCCATCACATGGCCCTGGGGGAGAACATCGGGTATGGGGCCCGGCTCAGCCAGAACAACAATTCCCTGTATTTCGGTTCTTACGGCTTACGCATGGTACACATCGCACTGATGGGGGATCCCACCCTTCGTAACGATGTGGTGGCCCCGGTTTCGAATGTCATTGCCACGGCAGCTGGCAGCAGTTGCTATATTTCATGGATTCCTTCGCCGGACCCGGTCCTCGGCTATTTTATTTACATGAAGAACGATTCCATGACCGATTATATCCGCCTCAATTCCATTCCGGTCACTATAACAACCTACACCGATTCCTGTTTGCTCTATCCGGGTGTTTATACCTACATGGTCCGGGCGATGGTGCTCCAGCAGACCCAGGCGGGGACGTACTTCAACCTCAGCCAGGGCATGGCCGATACAGCCTGGAATCCCAACGACCTGAAAGTCCATGCCGCGGCCGAGCATTCGATCCAGGACAACGTTGTTACATTCACCAACTTGTCCCTGAATGCGACATCCTATCTCTGGGATTTCGGTGATGGGGATACAAGCACCGTTGAAAACCCCGTACATACCTATGAGTACGGAGATTACACGGCAACCCTGATCGCATACGGCGAATGTGATTCGGATACCCTCCCGATCGGGATCTCCGTCATCACCGGGATCCGTGAAGGGACAGCAGGCCTTGCATTGATTTATCCCAATCCAACGAGCGGGAAGATCAGGATCTCAATCAGTGGCGATCCCCAGGTTTCAGAAGTTAAAGTTATTGATCTGCTGGGGAAAACGGTACTCAAACTGCGAGAGTTAACGGATCATACCGAACTAGATCTTTCCAAGTTGCAGGAGGGTATTTATTTCCTGTTTATTACAGCGGATCAGCAATACAGAGGTAAGATCCTGTTGAGAAAATAGACTATTCAAAGCCGGTCAATTCTGACTTTTAGAACAGGTATCTCCCATCAAGACATATTCACCGTTTCCCAGGGCTTCAAAGGAGACTCCAACTTCGCCATCTTCTGTTGTCCCGGTTGCTGTGATCATGACGTTGGCGCCTGGTTCCACATCCAGGTTGACCGACCAGGGAAGTTGTGGATCGGTTGCGGTGACCTGGTTGGTGGCATCCGTATAATAGCTGAGGGAACTGATCATTCCATCGTAGGTTTTTTCTCATCTTTCGTGCACGCTGAACCCCAAAGAGCAAGAATAATTTCCAGGCTACTGACAAGTTGTTTTGTTTTCATGAGGATTGTTTTTCGTTTATGAACATCGATCCAGGCATTTATTATCTTAGTCCCTGGATTCGTTCTCATGACAGAACATAATAAGAAAAAGCAGTTCCTTCACCTTCCCGAGTATCCTGGCGGAGGTGCGGCGATGAAAGAGTTCATCGGGCAGAACCTGCGTTATCCGGAAGCCGCCTTAAAGGCCGCCGTGGAGGGATTCGTCGTCGTGGGCTATGAGGTGGACGACAACGGGGCCATACAGAATCCGCATATCCTGAGAGGACTGGGTCATGGATGCGATGAGGAGGCCTTGCGACTGATCGGGATGCTGCGTTTTGAAAAAGTCAGGAACCGGGGCCGACGCGTCAAAGTGACGAAAAAGACAAGGATCAATTTTCGTCTTCAGAAGACGGCCGCACAGGTCAGTATCACGTACCACAGCAAACCGGAGAAATCGGAACCCGAACCGAAAGAACAGGACAAGCCTCCTGTTACTTACAACTATACGATAGATCTGTAAACCAGCCAGGACGGACTAATTTTCCATTCCATTGTCAAACTCGAATTTCGGCTCTTTGGTCTTCTTTCCGTTCGTGCCGAAGTTGTAGACAAATCCAAGGTAAATGACCTGTCCGTCACGTTTCCGCATGGAACTCTGCACCAGCTCCGGTGTGTCGACTGTATTCCTCCATGCCTGTGAATTGAAGAGGTCGGAAACAGTCGCAATAAGGGAAAACTTTTTCTTCAAAAAGTCCTGCCTGAACCCGAGATTGATCACCCAGGTCGGCTTGCGCATCCCCTGAGCAGTCAGTGCCTTTGAACGATATTGGCCGTTGAATTGGAACAGGGTGGTCCTGGTGATCGTAAAGGATGCGTTGACCTTGGCGTTCCAGGAGAATGTATTCTTGTTGCTGCTATAACCAATGTTTGAGGCATCGATCTGGCTGTAAAATCCGGATGCGCTGAAATTGATATTGGCAATTTTGGCAATGTTCCAGGTGCCGCTGAGGTCAAGCCCTGCAGACTGGTCTTTACCAAGGTTCTCGATGGTTGACTGCAGGACCGTATCGTTCACGGGGGTTGTTACCCAGGTAAAACCGTTCACTTTATAACGATAGAAGAGGGTAGGCACCAGGCTGAGATTGTCGGTCCTCAACGCATAGCCGGCTTCGAGCGAGTGGATGTCTTCAGGCTTCAGGTCGGGATTGCCGACAAAGATGTTCCTCGGATCACGATATTCCGGGACCGGGTTCATGTCTTCGACGTCGGGACGGTTGACCCGGCGGCTGTAATTCAGCTGCCATTCGTTCTTGCCGTGGGTCAGGCTGAGGTGGAGCGTTGGATAAAGAGCGAAATAGTCGCTGTTG
>DAIRDK010000211.1:0-4822 GCA_036796175.1 Bacteroidales bacterium
AACCTTCCCTATACGCCGCTCGATGTCCTTGAGAATGCCCGGCGTATTGCCATTTCTGAGGGGATGAAATACGTTTACATCGGGAATGTGCCGGGGACACAGGCGATCAATACCTACTGCCCGAAATGCAAGAAGGTCGTGATCGGGAGGAAGGGTTTTACGGTGTTGGAGAACAACCTGAAAGATGGTTCCTGTAAAATCTGCGGAACGGTGATTCCGGGGGTTTGGAAATAGACGCTTTCTTCAGAAACACAGAGAACACAAATGAAAACAGAGTTCTCAGAGAACTTGGTCTAAACTTTGTGATCTCCGTGTTTCCGGATCATTCAATAATAAAATTCCCGTAAAAGTTCCTTCTTTCCTCCATATCCGGGAAAAGATTCCCCCGGATCGCCCGGAACAGCTCCCGCACGGAATCCTCCACCGCGAACTCCGTCCCGAACTCCAGTTCCCTCCGGATCTTCTGGAAGGAGACCCGGCAGTTCCCGGGATCGGCCCCTCCATGCTTGTAATTCACAACGCCGGCAGGAATGTACTTCCGGATCAGATCGACCAGCATCTTCTTTGTCAAGTGGCCGTCATCGCTCCCTACGTTGAAGATCTGACCGTGCACTTCATGTTTGCGGGCTTCAAGTACGCTGATGATCGCTTCGGAGATGTCGGACACATGACAATAAGGGTGCCAGTGGTTCTCATCGTACACAAGTACTTCCTTGCCCAGAGTTAGGTCCCTGGTCATACCCGAAATGGCAAGGTCGAACCGCATCCGGCGTGAGATTCCGTATGCCGTTGCCAGCCGGAGGATCGTTGGGGAGAAGTGAAATTGCGGCAGGGAACCGAGGATATGCTGCTCAATAGCCACTTTGGTCTCGGCGCAGAGCGACTGCGGATTGAGCCCTGATGTCTCGTCGGCGGGCGTGTCGTCGATCCGGGATCCATAAACGCTGCATGCGGACGTGAAGACAAACCGGTCAATCTCCTCGTGGCCGGCCATCCGCTCAAGCAGTTGTTTCGGGTAATCGAGGTTCGTTTTGTTGACCAGGTCGGGGTATTTTTTACAGATGGGATCCCCTTCGAGTGAGGCGAGCAGGACGACATCGGTCACGCCGTCCAGCGCGGCATCCAGCCTGGAGGGATTGCCAAAATCGCCATAGACAAAGGAAAAGTATTCAAGTTCAGCCAGGTCGGCGATGGAAGGGCCGTTGTTGTAAATGAGCTTGTCGAGCACCCTCACGCGGTACCCGCGTTCCAGCAGTTTGCGCGCCAGCACCGATCCGATGTAACCGGCGCCGCCGATCACCAGTACGTGACGGTCATTGGTCAGCGATGAAAAAAGCCGCCCGGCCGGGCCTTCAGAGTAGAGTCCGCTTTCGTCAAGCATAATCTTGCATTTTGGGTAAATTTAGAAAAATATGTTACGCAAAGTAACGCAAAGAAGTGCAAAGGGCCGCAAAGAGAATCGGCCTCGCGTATCTTTGCGAATCCTCTGCGAACCTCGGCGGAACAGATTTTTAAAAGCGATAGTTGATCTGGGCGAAGATCCGGTTGAAATTATCGACCTGCTCAAATGTCCCCTCCCAATAGATCATCAGCGACAGTTTCCGGATGATGCGCCAGGTGATGTCGGCTTCAAAGAGATTCTGGGGGAGGTTCTCCGTGTCGTATGAGAAGGTGTACTTGATATACCTGTAACTCAGTCCGGTCGCCAGTTTCCCCTTTGCAAAGTCGCGCGTGATCCCGGCACTGATGATCTGCCCGTTGAGATAGGCCGTCTCGAGCCATGTGTATGAAACGGTCGGCGTGATCAAGACCCCCGGGATCTGGGAGTAGGAGATATACCCGTAAATGTTTTTCATCGGCCTGGGATCGGTCTTCATGAACCGGTAGGCGCCCGTCGCGCCGATGATCATCCGGTTCACCGGCCGCGCGGTGATTTGCAGCATGTAGCCTTGAAGCGTCGACTCCTCCAGCAGTTTATCGAGATAGTTCTTGTACGTTTCGTAATAGATGATGTTCTGCCGGGCGCTGTATGAGAAAGCAACGGAGAGTTGCCTGATGATGCGGTAATTCAGGGACAGGTACAGGTTCGTCAGCTTAGGGCCGGTCTTGCTGAACGTACTGTCGGCATTATTATACTTCTGGTTGTAAAGGTCCAGGTCGAACGCACCGTAAAAATTGATCTTCCCGGCAATCGTATTCGTATGCTGGAAATAGATGAACTGCCGGTCGGTCTTCCAGTGGTTCCATTGATCAATGAATCCGAGAGTCGTCATGAACCTGCTTTTCTTCACCGAGAACTCATTGTAGAAATACCCCCCGGCCTGGAACAGGTTTGCATTGAACCCGTAATTCCCGGTGTCGGGCCTGAACCCCGCGAGCAATCCCACGCTCAGCGGCTTGAAGCGCATCTCGTACTGGAGTCCGTCCACGGCACCCATGTTGGAGAGTTTCGGGTTGATCTTCCGGCCGAGAAGGAGGCTGTATCGCTTCCCGAAATCATAACTGAACGCCAGGTCATAAACCTTAAGGCCGGTGAACAGGTCCTTCTGGATCTCGCTCCAGTTGTTATTGTCATGTACGAAGACCGCATAACTCTCGAAGGAGAGACCCGTTCCCCGGATGTTCCTGGTGTTGAAGGATACGGTATATTTCATCCGCTCTGAAGTGGAAGTTGCCGAAGAAAAATTGGTATAGGATGCGATGTTGGCGAAACCGCTGATCCGCTGGACGGGTTTGGTGCTTGTGGCCTGTGGCATGTAGCTTGTGGCAGATGGGATGTTGCTGGTGTCAGCAGGGGGCAGGGGGCGAGGGGCAGGGGGATTGATTGCGGGTTGGTTTTCAAGTTTGGTTATATGAAAAACTTTGTCGTTCACTGCAAGTGTCCTTTGGGATATCGGTTTGCATACACATGAGAGCGACGATCTTTCGTTTACCACCAACACAGGAATCATCATATCGGATTGCCTGATGAACAAGGTGTCTCCTTTGTCGATCTGCTGCGTGTTTTCAAATTTGACGTACACGCTTTGGGATGTCACGAAGGTTACGGTGCCCTCCATGGGGGCCGGAGCGTTCTGGGCTTTCAGGATCATGCCTGAAAGGAGGGCCAGAAAAATCGATAGTGCGCGCCTCATGGACTCAGTCATGTTTGGGGTTGATCCTTGGTCTCGCCATCTGTGGCGCGTTGCCGTTCGGATGACAGTTCAGGCACGCATTGCTGTTGTAGGAATAACCTGAAACGCCACCGTGTTCGTTATTCATCTCCGACTGGGGATGGCAGGCGGTTGTGCAGGTAAATTCAGCATAATTTCCGGGATTCGGGTGGCAATCGCTGCAGAGGTTCCACTCTCCATTGTGTTTCCCGGAATAGATCGGGAAATATTGACCGTCATGGTCGAATGTGCTCGGCACCCAGACCGTGGTGGTGTGGCACGATTGGCAGTCCGTCGGGAATTGTGCCGTTGCGTGCGGCGGGTTGTTGGTCTGGTTATAGTCATCGAGATGACATCCCACGCAGGTATTGGGGGTGTTGGTGTAGTTCCCGTTGTGGCAGCTGTTGCAGTCAACGGTGGCATGGGCGCCTGTCAGTGGCCAGATGGTGTTGTGCTGGGCGAAGGTGGCAGGAGACCATCCGGGATTGGTGGTATGGCAGTCGGTACAGGTGGTCCCGATCCCCGCATTGGCATGATTCGGGTTTGTCGTCGCATTGTAGTTGTCTAGGTGGCATCCGACACAGGTGTTTGGCGTATTGCTGTAGTTGCCGTTATGGCAGCTGTTGCAATCAACAGAAGTGTGGGCACCAGTCAGCTGGTAATAGGTGTTGTGGATCGTGAACGCTGCCGGTTTCCATCCCGGATTTGTGGTATGGCAATCGGCACAGGTTGTGGGAAGGCTGATCTGGGAATGGCTCGGATTGGTCGTTGCGTTGTAGTTTGCGATATGGCAGTCGGGGCAACCTGTTGGTGTTCCGGCGTATTGCGTTACATGACATTGGTTGCAGGGAGTCGTGATGTGTGCCCCGGTCAGTGGAAAAATTGAATTGTTATGGTTGAAACTCCCTTCCCCGCTGCCGGTGGGGTGGCAGCTTAAGCAGGCCTGGTCGTTGTAGGTGTAGCCTCCCACTTCGCCATGATGGCCGTCAGTCTCATCCTTTGGGTGGCATCCGGAACTGGTGCAGGTGAACTCAAGGTAATTGGAGGTGTTAGGGTGGCAGTCGGTGCACAGGTTCCATTCCCCGTTATGTTTTCCCGAATAAATTGGGAAGAACTGGGCATCATGATCCGAATATTTTGCCGGTCTCCAGCCTTTTACCAGGGTATGGCACAGATTACAGTTTGTGGAGAAGCCCAGATTGGCATGGTTGGGATTCGTTGTCGCATTGTAGTTCTCAAGATGACAGGAAACACATTCTGTGGAGAGACCGGCATAGGTACCTTGGGAGTGGCAGGTAAAGCAATCGATCCCTGAGTGACCGTCTTTCAGGGGAAAAAAATCATGATTGATGTTGCCAGTCCATGAGAAGGCTGTCATGGTGTGGCAATCGGTGCAGTTGGTGGAGTAATTGTTTTGGACGTGGTTCGGATCGGTGGCCCCGTTGTAATCTTTCTGGTGGCAGTTGATGCATTCGACCCCCAACGGTTCGAATCTCAGCAGTGAGGCGGAAGGGTGGCACTGGTTGCAGGAAGCGGTAAAGTGCGCTCCGAGTAAAGTGAACCGGCTGCGCTGGTGGAGTCCGGTAATGTCCTCCACGATCCACGATTTGGGAGTGTGGCAGCGTCCGCAGTCGGGGCCCACCGTCTGGTTGTGCATATCGGTGTGACAC
>DAIRDK010000212.1:0-521 GCA_036796175.1 Bacteroidales bacterium
TCCCGCGCGCACCAGCAAAACATCATCCCGGTTATCGATACCGCTATTAAAAAAGCAAATATAACGAAAAATGATCTTTCTGCCGTGGCTTATACACAGGGTCCGGGGCTTCTCGGATCGCTGCTGGTTGGGATCTCATTCGCCAAGTCATTCGCCCTTGGGCTGAACATTCCGCTGATCGAAGTGGATCACCTGAAGGCGCATGTGCTGGCCCATTTTATCAACGGAGGCGGCCCTCGATTTCCCTTCCTGTGCCTGACCGTCTCCGGCGGCCACACGCAACTGATCCTGGTGAAAGCCCCGGAGAACATGGTGATCATTGGGCAGACCATGGACGATGCCGCCGGGGAAGCGTTCGACAAGGCGGCCAAGATCATGGGGTTGCCCTACCCCGGGGGACCCGAGATCGACCGGCTGGCCCGCGAAGGGGATCCAGACCGGTTCATGTTTGCCAAACCATCGGTTCCGGGGCTTGATTTCAGCTTCAGCGGGCTGAAGACCTCCATTCTCTATTTCATCCG
>DAIRDK010000212.1:531-4797 GCA_036796175.1 Bacteroidales bacterium
AACCTGAAACGGGACGAGCATTTCATCGAAAAAAACAGAGCCGACCTCTGCGCCTCAATCCAGTGGGTCATTGTTGATATCCTCATCCGGAAAGTGATCGCCGCCACTTCCGAAACCGGGATCACCCGGGTAGCCGTGGCCGGCGGAGTGTCAGCCAACTCGGCGCTGCGCAATGCGTTGCTCAAAGCTGGCAGGGAGCGGGGCTGGACGGTTTTCATCCCTCCTTTCGAATTCACCACCGACAATGCCGCGATGATCGCCATGGCCGGTTACTTTAAGTATACGCGGGGAGAATTTGGCTCCCTTGGAGGGATCCCCTACGCCAGAATCAAGTGAGGCCGGTCAGTCAGCCCGTGGGCCCGCCATGCCCGCAGGAGCACTCAGAATAGCTCCGTTTTCTCGCTTTCGCCAGAGCTTCACTTCCTTCACGAAAAGAAAACCAGATCAATCCTGCCGCCCCGAGCTCATCGGCATACACAAACCCGGTCAGCTCATATAACGCACTGGAAACCAAGAGGACTGCTGACATGTAAAAGCAGACCAGCGTGCAGTTGGCATCGGCCAGGATCGGTTCTGAACCCAAGGCTTGTCCTGTTCTCTTTTTGACCAGGTACAACCACATCATAACAGCCATTGAGGCCAGGGCAATGACGGTGCCCCAGAAGGTGCTGACAGGACGGTGGCCCTGCACCGTGTTAACGATGATCCCTGCAGCCAGTCCTGCACAGAGCACAAAAAACCCATAGCCCGTTATGCGGAGTGCCGTTACTTCATATTTACTGACAGGACTTTCCGGATTACGCCTGATTCGGATAACCATCTGTAAAATTCCGAAAGCCGAAATCACCTCAATAAAACTGTCGATTCCGAATCCGAACAATGCCAATGTTTCGTCGGAGTAACCGAAATAAAGGGATATCAGTCCTTCAGCGACATTATAGGTTATGGTAAAAACCGCCAGCCCGATTGCAGTTCTTAAACGCCCCATCTGTTTCCCTCCCGGTACTTTGATATCATCTGCCGTCAAGCACCTGGAACTCTTCGTCTTCCACGGGGACCAGCTTGCCTGTATACCGGTTATAATGGTAATACCAGTATGGGGTCTCCCCTTTGGGCATATGGTAGGCAATGTATTGGTTCAGGAAGAAATCGTACAGGTAACCCGCATGTTTCTTCCCCAGGTTGAACGCCATGGTCATGACATCATCCATGGAGATCGAATCGACCCGGTACCGGTACCGGACATCGTCTGAAAACGGGTCGAGCACAAAGCTGCCGTCAAACCCGTCAGTCATGGTATGGGTCGCATAAAGGACGGTTTTGTGCGGTCGTTCGGTATTCATTTTGGTGACTTCATACCACACCGAAAAGTCGATGGCATCCAGATCCACCGTTTTGATATACCGGGTTTCGTAGAACACGGCTTCATCGTCGTACGAATAGGTGTACTCATCGACCTGCAGCTGGGCCATATTCAGGGTATAGACCTGGGGCTGTCCTTTCAGCAGGGTATCCACCACCTCCGGCAGGTAGATTGTGAAGCCCAGTTTCCTGATCTCGTCAAGAAAACTGTTGACATACTTCTCCAGGAAGGCCGAATCGTTGATATTCTGAACGAATTTACTCGAATAGAACAGCGCGGAATCCTGCCGGGCTCCGCTGAGGGAATCGAAACCGGGGATCTCTTCCCCCTTATGGTTGAACTTGTAAAGTTCGGCCGGAGGAAACAGGAGGAACTGGATGGGCGGCGGCGATTCGACGAATGCCATCCCGATCTTTTTATCCACTGAACATGACGAAATGAATAAAGATATTGTCAACACCAGGATCGAGATCAATCCGTTGATTCTTGTCAGCCCCATCAGGTTATTTTGTTTCATTCGCTTTCTCGAGTAACCTCTTCCCGAAAGCGGTTCCATATTCAACGCATCGGGATGCCATTTCATTGTGAGGAGTGAACCTGACCATCAGGCCCTCATCAAAAACCTCCATCTTCAGGGCAGCCAACCCGCTGTTGATGATCTTTGCCCCTTCTCCGCTCCAGCCGTAGGATCCGAAGGCCGCGGCCAGCTTCCCCCGGTCGCGGATCGGGTTGAGCAAAGCAAAGACCTGGTAAACCGGCATCAGGATATTCTGGTTAAATGTCGGACTGCCGAGGAGGATCCCGGAGGAGCGGATCAGTTCCTGTTCCACGACCACCGGGTCAAACTTCTCGATATCAATCAGCGAAACGTCCAGATCTCCTGATTTTTTAAGCCCTTCAGCGATCATCTCTGCGATCAGGCCGGTATTCTGATAGGCCGACACATACCCCACGAAGACCCGGTTGCGGGCCGGATTCTTCAATGCTTCGCGGGCATACTGCTCCGTGAGACCGACGTACTTCTTCCAGAAGGACCTGAGGATCACCCCGTGTCCCGGGCAGATCACCGATATGTCGAGCGGGCGGATCTTTTCGATGGCCTGTACCATGAACCTGCTGTAAGGTTTCATGATGACATCGAAATAGTATTTGAACGAATCATCGAAATCGCCGGCCAGGTCGTCATACATCTCCTCCCGGCAAAAATGCTCCCCAAAGGAATCACAGGTGAACAGTACCTGTTCATCTTCCAGCCAGGTGTACATCGTATCGGGCCAGTGCAGGTTGGGGGCGCTGATGAATCTCAGCGTCATGTTTCCGAGGTCAAGGGTTTGCCCGTCTTTTACGACGATATGCGGAAATTCGAAACCAAGCTGGTCCGTGAGGTAGCGGATGGCGTTCCCCGTGCCCACCACTTTTGCCTTCGGCGCCAGTTTCAGAAGCTCGCCCACATTCCCCGAATGGTCCGGCTCCGTATGGTTCATGATGAGGTATTCGATCGATGCCGGGTCGGCCAGCTGACGGATCTTGGCCAGCCAGGTGTCGCGGAACTTCGCTTTCACCGTCTCCACGACCGCCTTCCTTTCCGCATTGATGAAATAAGAATTATAGGTTGTTCCGTATCGTGTTTCCATAACCACATCGAAGGTCACCAGACCCGGGTCGAGCACTCCGATCCAGGAGACGGACGGGGAAACCGGTAAGACTTTGGTATCTGACATCATTTACGAAGTACGATTTACAATTTACGACTGAATTGAGGATTGACGATCTACGAGTCAGAGGGGAAGCTCCATTTGTTCTCCTTTGTCTTTTTTAGAACCCTTCTTAGCAGGTTTCTTAATTGATTCCTTCTTTGGTGTTTCTTCAGGTTCCGGGCTCAACCTGGCCTCCTTTCTCCTGACCTCCTGACTCCTGACCTCCTGACTCCTGACCTCCTGACTCCTGACTTCCTGACTCCTGACTCCCTCCTCTTCAGCCTCTTCAGGCTCCTCACTGATGATCCACTCCACCTTCTTCACCGGGTACTGCGTCACCCGCTTTCCTTTCGCCTTGATCCCTTTAACGCCGATGAACTCCGGAACATGGATCAGCTCGCTCTCAGCGCCCTTGGATTTCTGTTTCATGTCATACTGCACATCCAGCTGCGGATTGCGAGAATCTGTCAGCAGCATCAGTTTGTCTGAAGGATCGATGATCTCGACGCGGCGGTCGGTAAGTTCGGCATTGAAGCGTTTCAGGAAGTAACTTTTTGTTTTGGCTTCCTGGTAAACCACAGAGTAGATCTTACCGGGGTTGAATTTCTCGATTCGGATCATATCCTCCTCGAAATGTGTGGACAGATCAAAAGAGGTCAACCGGTAGGCTCCCGATTGCATGAAGGTGATGATCCGGTCGTCGCCCGAAAAAGCCCCGAGCAGGATGCCGCGGCCATCCGTGTTGATCCGCTGCACGGTATCGTCGTACCACACATTGAGCGATCCCAGGGTGGAAACCCCTTCATGCTTGATATCGATCCGGCGTACGGCGAACTTGGTGAGGGTATTGCCCATGGAGCCCCTGCCCTTGATGGCCAGGTCGGCAAAATTGAATTCGAGGCTCGTCTTTTTCAACCGCGGCTTGGGCTTCAGCTCCACCTTCACCACTTCGGCCTCCCCGTTCGGATTTGCTGTAAAATAGAGCACTTTCGAGCCGGCAGTTCCCTTGGTAACATCGTATTCCTTGTCGCGGGTGATCCCCAGCACGCTGAACCGCTTCACCATGATCTTTCCGTTCTTCCCGTCGCGGTAGATCATGTTGTACACGGTGCGGTTGTCGTTTTTCTTGAAGACATTGATGTGCAGGATGCCCTGTCCGATAAAGAATTTCTCGGCCACTTTGGTCACGACGAATTTCCCGTCGTC
>DAIRDK010000213.1:0-4789 GCA_036796175.1 Bacteroidales bacterium
GAGGAAGTGGTGAATAATCCACGGAAGAGATACACCCAGGACGAGGCGATGAACGCATCGACCGATTATTTCAAGGGAGACAGCCTGGCCGCAAACGTTTGGGTGAATAAATACGCTTTAAAGAATTCGGAAGGACAGTTACTGGAGTTGACCCCGGACGACATGCACCGGAGGATCGCCAGGGAAATTGCTCGCATCGAGAACAAATATCCGAATCCGATGAGCGAGGATGAGATCTTTGACCTGATGCGGAATTTTAAGTACATCGTTCCCCAGGGCAGCCCGATGGCCGGGATCGGCAACGATTTTCAGATCGGATCGCTGTCGAACTGCTTTGTTATCGGCAACGAAGGTGATTCCGATTCGTACGGCGGGATCATGAAGGTGGATGAAGAGCAGGTGCAACTGATGAAACGCCGCGGCGGTGTGGGCCATGACCTGTCACATATCCGCCCGAAGAACAGCATCGTGAAGAACAGCGCGCTCACTTCCACCGGGATCGTTCCATTCATGGAACGCTATTCCAATTCCACCCGCGAAGTTGCCCAGGAGGGGAGACGGGGCGCCCTGATGCTGAGCATTTCCGTGATCCATCCCGATGTGGAGCATTTCATCGACGCCAAACTCGAAGCCGGCAAAGTCACCGGTGCCAACATCTCGGTCAAGATCACCGACGACTTCATGAAAGCCGTGATCGCCGACGGAGAATTCACGCAGCAGTACCCTATTGATGCACCGCATCCCAAGGTCGTTAGAAAGATCAAAGCCCGTGAGTTGTGGCAAAAGATCGTCCACAACGCATGGAAATCCGCCGAACCCGGCATCCTGTTCTGGGATACCATCATCCGTGAATCGCTTCCCGACTGTTATGCCGACCTCGGCTTTAAGACGGTTTCAACGAATCCCTGCGGAGAGATCCCGCTATGCACCTACGACAGCTGCCGCCTGCTTGCCATCAACCTGTACAATTACGTCGACAAGCCATTCACCGATGAGGCCAGCTTCGATTCGGAGCTCTTTATCAGCCATGTACACAAGGCACAGCGGATCATGGACGACATCATCGACCTCGAGTTGGAAAAAGTTGACCGGATCCTGGCTAAGATCGACTCCGATCCCGAAAACGAAGAGATCAAAGCCAGGGAACGGAAAATGTGGCTTAATATCAAGAAGAAGGCGATCCAGGGGCGGCGTACCGGCTTCGGCATCACCGCCGAAGGGGATATGCTGGCAGCGCTTGGAACCCGCTACGGGTCCGACGAAGCCACCGACTTCTCCGTTGAGGTTCACAAGATCCTGGCCATCGAAGCATACCGTTCGTCAGTAACCATGGCTAAAGAACGCGGTCCGTTCCCGATCTATGACACTGAGCGTGAAAAGAGCAATCCGTTCATCCTTCGAATGAAGGAAGCGGCTCCTGACGTATATGAGGAGATGACCAAGCACGGCCGCAGGAACATTGCGATGCTGACCATCGCCCCGACAGGTTCGGTCAGCATCCTCACCCAAACAACCTCCGGACTCGAACCGGTATTCGCCGTTTCATACAAGCGCCGGAGGAAGGTCAACCCCAATGATAAAACCGTGAAGATCACCTTCACTGATGAAGTCGGTGATACCTGGGAAGAATACAACGTGTTCCATCACAACTTCGTGACCTGGCTGCTCGTTAACGGATACAATGTGGATGAGGTTTCGAGGATGGGCGACAAGGAACTGAAAGGGATCATCGCCCACTCGCCGTTTTACAAAGCCACGGCCAATGATGTCGATTGGGTCGCCAAGGTCAAGATGCAGGGAGCCGTTCAGAAATGGGTTGACCATTCCATCAGCGTGACGGTGAACGTCCCCAACGATACACCGAAAGAGTTGATCGGCACGGTATATGAAACCGCCTGGAAAGTAGGTTGCAAGGGCATGACCGTGTACCGTGACGGGTCCCGTGCCGGCGTACTCGTCAACAACGAAACCAAAGAAACCCGCAAGAAGGAAGATGCGCCGGAATTCCGTGAAACGAAGGCCCCCCACCGGCCGGAACGGCTGGAAGCAGAGATCGTGCGGTTCCAGAACGACCATGAAAAATGGGTCGCCGTCGTCGGCCTGCTGAACGGCCGTCCGTACGAGATCTTCACCGGGAAATCCGAAGATTTCTGGGTTCCGGAATGGGTGAAGAAGGGATGGATTGTAAAGACGAGGCCTGACGGGGTGCAGTCACGGTACGATTTCCAGTTCGAGGACCGGCAGGGATACAAGATCACCATCGAGGGGCTTTCACGGTCATTCAACATCGAATACTGGAATTACGCAAAGCTCATCTCCGGGATCCTTCGCCATGGAATGCCCCTGCCCTTCGTCGTGAACATCATCAGCAAACTGAACTTCGACGTCGATTCCATCAATACCTGGAAGAACGGCGTGGAGCGGGCGCTCAAGAAATTCATCCCCGACGGCACCAAAGCCGTAGCCAACCAATGCCCGAAATGCGACGGGAAGGATTCCCTGGTGTACCAGGAGGGGTGCATTGTGTGCAAGAGCTGCGGGTATTCGAAGTGCAGCTAATCTCGTTAAGCTCCACGGCCGCAGGGCCGCAACGCCGCAACGCAGTTGCGCCTTTTTCTATCTCGCCTCACTCGATTTGCGCCTTCGGCGCAACCGAAAAAGCCAAGGCTGTTTATGCGGCATCGGATAATCTTTTCTTTAATACCAGTCATCGCGAGCGCGGCCTGTTCACCCCCTTGATTTTCCTTGCGTAAATTTCCTCAGGGGTTTTTCTTATTTATGAATCGACAATAAATCGGACATCGTATATCGCCTATCCAGTTGTAAATTGTAAATCGTAAACCGTAAATTGAAGAAGGTTAAAAGTGCAGTTTATGGTAATCGAAGGTTTGCGAATCCCGCCATTCCTTGATCTTACCTGAAATGACAAGAAACGCCGTGAGTTCATGGCGTTTGAACCAGTCGATCGCAGGCTGGGCTCCGTGGCAGGCATCGGCGAAGATGACGAGCAGCGGATGGTTGTTGTCCGCCAGCCACTTGTAAGCTTTTTGGTCATTGTCAATGGCGCTATCCAGCGCAGCGAGATGAAGAAACCGGTTCCGCATCAGCCAGCCCAGGGCTTCCTCGCTGCCCCGGATGGCATAGGAGAGCGCTCCAAGCTCCGGGTAACCGTTCTTCATCAGCCAGTCGGTAAACGGTTCGCCCTTGTCGGTGAAGGTTTCGCCGAAGGCGAGCCAGATCTTGGCGGGATAATAGCTGTTCATTCCCGCTAAGGTACGAAAACTATTGGTAAACGGCTACCGGGATCCCTTCCGCCCTGACGGCATCAGCGATCTTTTCCAGGTCCGGACCCGGAATTTTGACGAGTCCGTGGACAGGCGTGGCACGGGCAATCGGGTAGATCATGACCGATGACGGACGGATCTGTTTAAGCCGCTTCAACCAGGCTTCCACTTCAGCGGGTGTGGTATTATTGATTTCCACGCCCTGGTAATTCCCCTTCAGGAACATGCTTTGGATGATCACCCGTCCGTTGAACCGGGCCAGTCCTTCCGTGATCTCATCCAGGCTGACCTTCCCCGCTGGATTGTTGATCAGGTGAAACAGCTCATCATTTCCCGCGTCCAGTTTCTGGATGTTGTTGTCAAGTTTCAGGAGGGCATCGAAGACGGCAGGATCATTCACGCGGGAGGCATTGGAGAGCACGCTGACCTTTGATAAGGGAACGTAGCGGTCGCGCAGCCCGATCGTATCCTCCACGATGCCGGGGAATTCCGGGTGGATTGTCGGTTCTCCATTGCCGGCATAGGTCAACGCATCGGGCAGGTAATGTTCCGCAACGAGTTCAACCAGGCTTTTTTCCAGGGCTTCTGCAACCAGTTCCCGGCCCGGCAGGGCTTTTTTCTCCGGATGTGACAACGGGGTCCATCCGCATTCGCAGTAAATGCAGTTGAAGGAGCAGAATTTAGAATGGAGCGGCAGGAGATTAATGCCCAACGAGAGGCCCAGTCTCCGGCTCCTGACTGGTCCAAAGACCACTTCGTGAAAAAGAAAGCCTGACATGATCCGATCTGCCGTGCAAAGGTACCAAAAATTTTGGTTACTTTTACTGCATACAACTGCCGTCCTGAAGACAATTGACGAAATAAAAGCACCCGTCGGCCCTTACATCGAAGAGTTCGAAAAGAGGTTCAAAGTCGCCATGAAGAGCGACGTCCCCCTCCTCGATACCATCACACGATACATTATCCGGCGGAAAGGGAAGCAGATCCGCCCTGTGTTTGTTTTCCTGTCAGCCGGTCTCAACGGAGGGGTCACCGACAGTACCTACACGGCTGCCTCCCTCATCGAGCTTCTCCATACCGCCACGCTGGTTCACGATGATGTGGTGGATGATTCCAACCTCCGGCGGGGTTTCTTTTCTATCAATGCGCTGTGGAAGAACAAGATCGCAGTGCTCGCAGGGGATTTCCTCCTGTCGAGAGGACTCCTGGTCGCCCTGGAGCATGATGAACACCGGTTGCTGAAGATCGTGTCGGGGGCGGTTCGCGAGATGAGCGAAGGGGAACTGCTGCAGATTGAAAAAGCACGCCGGCTCGACATTGCTGAAGAGGTCTATTTCTCCATCATCCGCAAGCAGACAGCATCGCTGATTGCCTCCTGCTGTGCCTGCGGTGCCGCCTCCGCCGGGGTGGACGACGACACGGTAAACCAGATGTGGCAGGTTGGAGAGGACGCCGGGCTTGCCTTCCAAGTCAAGGCTGATATCTTTGATTATGACCGGTCAGCC
>DAIRDK010000214.1:0-4777 GCA_036796175.1 Bacteroidales bacterium
GGGGGGGATTTTATCCGCCGCTCCCATCATCGAGGTCATGGTGGCAGCCATGAAACAATCCCTGAAATGCTGGCTCCCTCTACTGAATGAACCAGTTGAACTGACGGACTTCTTAAATCAGGACTTCGCGGGGCAGAAGCTCATTGCATACTGCGGGACCGGGCAGGAACACTTCCTGAAGGACCTGATCGATCCGGCACAAGATCATCTTATCCTGGTCGGGCCGGAAGGTGACTTCTCGCCGGATGAAGTGAATCGGGCCATGGAGGCGGGATGCATCCCTGTCAGCCTGGGGAAAAGCAGGCTGAGGACAGAAACTGCCGGTGTGGTCGCCTGCGCGTTTATCAATTACTCGACAGAATCACAATGAAAACCGTTAAATTATCGATCCTCGGAATCGCGTTGATCCTGCTTGCTTCGTTCACCCCGGGGGGATACCAGATCGCCCTGCTTAAATATTCCGGTGGCGGAGACTGGTATGCCAACCCGACCTCGCTTCCCAACCTCGTCAGGTTCGCCAACAAAACCCTGGGGACCAACATCAGCGAGGATATTGCCACGATAGATGCGGGCAGCCCCGAGATCATGAATTATCCGTTCGTTCACATGACCGGTCACGGCAATGTGGTGTTCAGCGACCAGGAAGCCCAGAACCTGAGGCAATACCTCATGGCCGGCGGCTTTTTGCATGTGGATGACAACTACGGCCTCGACAAATACATCCGGCCGCAGCTGAAAAAGGTATTTCCCGAACTGGATCTGGTCGAACTCCCCTTTAATTTCCCCATCTACCACCAGAAATTCGAATTTCCAAACGGGCTCCCGAAGATCCATGAACACGACGGCAAGCCTCCCCAGGGCTTCGGACTTTTCTGGCAGGGCAGATTGGTCGTTTTTTACACGTATGAATGTGACCTGGGCGATGGCTGGGAAGACCAGGAAGTTCACAAAGATTCAGAGGCCACGCGCCTGAAAGCTCTCCAGATGGGAGCAAATATCCTGAACTATGTATTCACTCTGAAATCAACACCGTAAATATGAAAACAAGCAACACGCCTGACCGGAAGAAATCTGTCATTACAGCACTTCTGATCCCCCTGATGATGCTGGTGCTCATCCCGTGGGTCTCTGCCCAGAGCAGGGGCATCAAATGGGCGACCCAGGGAAGCTCCTATTACCGGATCGAAAAGAATGAGATCGTCCAGTACACCCTGCCCCTGAATGAAGGCAAAGTGATCGTCACATCACAGCAGCTCACGCCGCAGGGGAGCAGCGCCCCGCTGAAAGTCAGCTTCTATGCCTTCTCGGAAGACAACCGGAAGGTCCTGCTCTTCACCAACACAAAACGCGTTTGGAGACTCAACACCAAAGGAGACTACTGGGTCTTCGATATGCAGTCGGCGGCTCTGAAACAACTTGGGAAAGATCTGCCTGCCTCTTCGCTGATGTTTGCCAAGTTCTCCCCCGACGGCTTGTATGTCGCCTATGTGAGCGGGAATAATCTGTATGCCGAGGAACTCGCAACGGGAAAGATTACGGCGCTGACCACCGACGGAACGACAACCCTGATCAACGGAACGTTTGACTGGGTCTATGAGGAAGAATTTTACTGCCGCGACGGGTTTCGCTGGAGCCCCGACAGCCGGTCCATCGCCTACTGGCAGCTTGATGCAGGCAGGATCCGGAAATTCTATATGATCAACAATACAGACTCCATTTATTCCCGCATCATTCCCATCGAGTATCCGAAGGTGGGACAGGACCCGTCATCCTGCCGGGTGGGCGTGGTGACGCTCGCCGATGCGAAGACGGCCTGGGTGCAAGTTCCCGGCGATCCGGTTCAACACTACATCGTACGGATGGAATTCGTGCCCGGCACTAACAACCTGCTGATCCAGCAGCTGAACCGAAAGCAGAACCTCAGCAGGATCTACCTGGCGGATGCAGCTACCGGCGACTGCCGGCAGATCCAGGAAGAATCGGATGCGGCATGGGTGGATGTCTACACCCCGGGAAATCCCTATACCATTGACTTTACGAACAAGTTCACGTGGCTGACAGGCGAAAACAGCATTTTGTGGGATTCTGAAAAAGACGGGTGGCGGCATTTCTATAAAATCCCCCTTGACGGCAAACCGGAAGTATGCGTTACACCCGGCAAATTCGATGTACTCGACTTGAAATATACCGATGAAAAGGGCGGATATATTTACTACATGGCTTCACCTGAGAATGCGACACAGAAATACCTTTACCGCTCCAGGCTGAACGGAAAAGGACAGCCTGAACTGCTCAGCCCGGTCCAGTTGAAAGGCACACATGATTATTTCTTCACGGCCGACGGAAAATATGCTCTGCACACCTTCTCGAATCATTTCACCCAGCCTGCACGTGAATTCATCACCGTGAACGGACACAAGCCCCTCACGGAGAAAGAGAGCATCCTGGGCCGCCTGGATACCCTGCGGAAAGATCCTATAGTGGAATTCTTCACGATCAGGACGAAGGATGGCGTTGAGATGGACGGCTGGATGGCCAAACCCAAAGACTTTGATCCGGCGAAAAAATACCCGGTACTGTTTACCGTCTACTCGGAACCGGCCAGCGCAACCGTTGTCGATACCTGGGGTATCGGCCAGGGCACGCCATACGACGGGAATCTCACCGACGACGGGTATATCAGCATCTCCATCGATAACCGCGGAACCCCGGTACCCAAGGGAAGGGAATGGCGGAAATCCATCTACCGCAAGATCGGCCAGGTGAATATCCGGGATCAGGCCATGGCGGCAGAAGAGATCCTGAAGTGGAATTTCATCGACACCGCCCGTATCGCTGTATGGGGTTGGAGCGGAGGGGGAACCGCGACCCTGAACCTGCTGTTCCAATACCCCGGGATCTACAAGACCGGGATCGCCATTGCCGCGGTCGGGAATCAACTCACATATGATAATATATATACAGAAAGATACATGGGGCTGCCCCAGGAGAACATGGAGGACTTTGTGACATGCTCCCCGATCACCTACGCGAAAAACCTGAAAGGAAATCTTCTTTATATCCATGGAACAGGAGATGACAATGTTCATTATCAGAATGCTGAAATGCTTATCAATGAGCTTGTTAAATACAACAAGTCATTCCAGTTCATGGCCTATCCCAACCGCACGCATGGCATCTCGGAAGGAGAAGGAACATCCCGGCACCTGTCAACGCTCTTCACCGAATACCTGAAAGCGCATTGTCCGCCGGGAGGGAAATGATTACCTTTGGAATGAGGAACTAAGAATGAAGCATTAAGAATTCAGGGATGAAGCTGTACGATCGGTTAGCACAGGACGTCAGGTTCGTGGAAGGGCTTAAGGCCTGTCTCAACTGCGGGACCTGTACCGCTATTTGCCCGGCGGCAGAATTCTACAATTACCAGCCGCGACAGATCGCGGAGACTCTGCAAACCCGGGACGACGAACGGATCGAAGCCTTACTTAAAAGCGATACCATCTGGTACTGCGGCGAATGCATGTCCTGTGTCACCCGCTGCCCGCGGGGTAATGCCCCCGGGCTGCTGATCACGGCCCTGAGAACACTCTCCCAGGATCTTGGCTACTTCACTGAATCAGAAAAGGGAAGACAGCAACTGGCCGTTAAACGCACAGTTGGAGACTGGATCCTGAAATACGGGTATTGCCTCTACCCGCCGAACATCAGCCCCGGGATGCATCCTGAACAGGGCCCCGTTTGGGAATGGGAACTCGATCACCTGGAATCGGTCATGGAACGGCTTGGTGCCAACTACAAGAAAACAGGCCCGGGCATTCTTCGCAAAGTACCCGATGAAGACCTGGAAGAATTGAAGAAGATCTTCGATGTGACCGGGGGCACGGAAAGGTTCAACAGGATCGAGGAATTAAGCCGGAAGAAGGCCGAAGAGATGGGGATGGATTTTGACGAATCCCTCGATAACGAATATTTCAGGCATATCTATACGGTCAACAGCAAAAAGCATACGGAGGACGAATGAAGATTGAAGGGAAAAGGCGGATCTGGCAGGAATACCAGAAAGAGATCGCGGATGACCGTTATTTTTATGTCCGCAGCTGTGTCCGACAAAATTTCTTCCCGGCTTCCGAAAAAACATTCCTCCGGGTCATGCGGGAAGAACTCGGGAAAGACGTATACGAAAACGCCGCCCATACCACCTGTTCGGGGATCGGATACCACAGCGATGTCGTGCCTTTTGAAACGGCCATGACCGTGATCGCCCGGCAATTCTCCCTGATGACGGAGTCGGGTTACGAGAACTTTGTAACCTCCTGCATCACATCGTTCGGCCTGTACAGTGAAGTATTGGAAACCTGGCGCCATTTCCCGGATGTGCTGGAAAAGGTCAGGGGGTACCTTAAACAGGCCACCGGAAGGGAATTCAGCGTCCCGAAAAATGTTTCGCATGCCAGTGATGTCATTTACAAATTCAGGAAACATATCGCTGAAAAAGGCACGCACCGTTTGGTGAACCGCTTTACGGGCAAACCATTAAAGGGAGTGGAGCACATCGGCTGCCACTATTCGAAGATGTTCCCTGCCAAAGGGGTGGGCGGAGCAGAATACCCTCACGTGCTGGTCGGTATGATCGAAGACTGGGGCGGTGAGGTCATCGACTATCCCGAACGCCGTCATTGTTGCGTGTTTGGATTCAGGCAGTACTTTGTCCAGGCGAACCTGGGGTACTCCCTCTCCTGCTCTCGAAAGAAATCTCAATCCATGGCTCCTTACAAAC
>DAIRDK010000215.1:0-4769 GCA_036796175.1 Bacteroidales bacterium
TATCCGGTTGAAGTACAACCGGTTCACGACTTCGGCGATCGGCTACCTGAACTACCTCGAACTGAACGCCATGCGGAACCTGGTCATGACCGGGAACCAGATGCAGTTCCGCTCGGTGTTGTCAGCAGGAACGGGCAAGACCGCCGAATTCCACCTGACCACCCAGGGACAATCGCTCTACGTGTGGGATGTAACCGAAGCCGGCGACGCGGAGGTGATCGCCGCGACCAATAGCGCCGGTCTCTGCAGTTTCCGGGTAGCGACCGACAACCTCCGGGAGTTCATCGCATTCGACGGAACCTCCTATTACCTGCCGGAATTTGCCGGACGGGTGGATAACCAGAACCTTCATGGCGTGGGAGGCTACGATTATGTGATCATCAGCTACCCGGCATTCGTCCCGCAGGCGGAACGCCTGGCCGAGTTCCACCGCCAGCTCAACGGGTTCAATGTACTGGTAACCACCACCGACAAAGTCTATAACGAATTCTCGTCCGGGGCCCAGGATATTTCCGCGATCCGCGATTTCGTGAAGATGATGTACGACAAATCCGGCGGTACGCAGCCCGGGTATCTGTTGCTGTTCGGGGATGCATCGTACGACTACAAGGACCGGGTGCAGAATAACCGGAACCTGGTGCCGACCTATGAATCGCCCCAATCTCTGGACCCGATCGAATCGTACGCCACCGACGACTTTTTCGTCCTGCTTGGATCCGATGAGGGACAGGGAACCTCTGGCAGCGTGGATGTGGGGATCGGCCGGCTTCCGGTCCAGACCGGCGAAGAAGCCGATGCCGTCATCGAAAAGATCGTACATTACTCCTCGAACTCCGACACCGTGAAGAACGACTGGCGGAACATCCTCTGCTTTGTCGCCGATGACGAAGACGGGGACCTGCATATGGAACAGGTCGAGAACCTGACTGGCACGATCGCCCAGCAGCACCCGGTATACAATATTGACAAGATCTACCTGGATGCCTATTCGCAGTTGTCCACCCCGGGGGGCCAGCGCATCCCCGACGTGAACGATGCCATCAACAAGCGGGTGTCGAACGGCGCCCTCATCATGAACTATACCGGTCACGGCGGCGAGGTCGGCTGGGCCCACGAACGGGTGCTCGAAGTGGCCGACATCAACTCCTGGACCAACATGGACAACATGCCGGTGTTCGTGACAGCGACCTGCGAGTTCAGCCGGTACGACGACCCTGAACGGGTTTCTGCAGGCGAACTGGTATTCCTGAATCCCAACGGCGGGGGCATCGCGCTCTTCACAACCGCACGGCCAACATTTGCCCAAACGAATTATGAGCTGGCTTCCAGCTTTTACGATATCGCGTTTTCCAAGCAGGACGGTCATTATATGAAGATGGGGGACCTGATCCGGCTGTCCAAGAACAACCTGTCGCCTTCGGCCAACACGAGGAAATTCGTCCTCCTGGGCGACCCCGGCCTCATGATGGCGTATCCGCAACTGAATGTCGTCACCACATCCATCAACGGCCATACCGGGGGCGATACGCTCCAGGCCTTATCCCTGATGGAGATTGAAGGCGAGGTGCAGGACGACGCGGGGACCCTCGCCGGATCATTCAACGGCGAAGTCTTTCCGACGGTATTCGACAAGCCGACGGCGGTCCAGACGCTGGGTGACAACGGAAACCCCGTAATGACGTTCAGCGTGCAGAAAAACCAGATCTACAGCGGGAAAGTCAATGTGGTGAACGGGAAATTCTCGTACAGCTTCATCGTGCCCAAGGACATCTCCTACGATTACGGCAGCGGGAAGATCAGCTATTATGCACGCAGCGCGGAAACCGACGCCAACGGGTACGACGAGGACATCGTGATCGGGGGATTCAACCCGTTGGCGGCCATCGACGACGAGGGACCTGAGATCGACATGTACATGAATAACCGGAACTTCACAAACGGAGCCATTACCGACCCGAACCCGGTCCTGCTGGCCGACCTGAGCGACCAGTCGGGGATCAACACCGTTGGGAACGGGATCGGGCATGACATCACGGCCGTCCTCGACGGCCACTCCCAGGAACCGATGATCCTGAACGAATACTATGTGGCCGACCTGAATACGTATAAAACCGGCGTTGTCACCTATCCGCTCAGCAACCTGGCCGAAGGGAGACATACGCTGACGCTCAAAGTCTGGGATGTATACAACAACTCATCAGAGTCTTCGATCAGCTTCCTGGTCACATCTGATGACAAGGGCTACATGCTGAACGTATACAATTATCCGAATCCGTTCAAAACCTCGACTACCTTCTCGTTTGAATCCAACCGGACCAATACAGATATGAATGTCGAATTGCGCATATTCAATATGTATGGCCGGCTGGTCCGAACGATGACCCGCGACCTCTTTATCAGCGGTTACCGCAGTGAGCCGATGAGCTGGGACGGAACGGACGACGGCGGGTCGCCGTGCGGAGCAGGGTTGTATGTTTACCGGATCACGGCCACTTTGCCCGATGGATCCAGCACGACCGGCACGGCCAAACTGATCCTGATCCATTAATTTGTTTCCCGGGAAGATCGTAACTTTGTTCCATGATAAAGAGATCACTCGTCCTGCTGCTGCTCATCCCGTCTGTTGTTTTCGGCGGAGGATCCCGGAAACAATCGGTCCTCTCGTGGGGCGCCTGGTATAAGGTAGCGGTCACCCGGACCGGCATTCACCAGGTCACTTACGACAACCTCGTCTTACTCGGTATGAACCCGTCATCCATCGACCCGGCCAACCTCAGGGTGTACGGCAACGGCGGAGCCATGCTTCCCGAAACCAACGGGCAGGAACGGGTGGACGACCTGCGGGAAAACCCCGCCCTGGTCGTCGGCGGCGATGACGGATCGTTCGATCCCGGAGATTATATCCTCTTTTACGGCGAGGCTTCCGATAAGGTCATATTCGACGGGACGACCAAGCTGTTCTCACATCAGAAGAACATCTATTCCGATACGGCCTACTATTTTATTACTGCCGACCTGGGTCCCGGGAGACGCATCGGCACGACCGAATCCTCCACCCAGGCGGTCAATTCCTATTCCACCCGTTTTGCCGATTTCGCGTATCATGACCTGGATCTGCGGAACCTGATCCGTTCCGGCCGGATCTGGGTGGGAGAAGAATTCAATGACACGGTGAACGAATACGAGTTCCAATTCGTGTTTCCCAACCTGGAGGAGAGTTCCGGCGTGCGGTTCACGACCTCGGTCGTGGCCCGTTGCCCGGTGGTGAGTTATTTTTATCTGTATGCGAACGATTCCCTTGTGGACCAGTTCCCGGTCGATTTTACCGACCTGCAGTCTGTCAGTATCTATGCGCGCACCAAATTAAAGAACAGCCTCTTCTTCCATCCCAGCGACACGGTCCGGGTGAAGTTAGCTTATCCCCTGTTATCTACCAGTGCGACCGGGTGGCTTAACTACATCGAGCTGAATCTTCAGCGGAAGCTGACCTGGGCCGGTCCCCAGATGGCATTCCGAGATCCCAATTCCATCGGTCCGACAAAACTTACTGAATTCCGCATGTCGGGCTCAAATCCGAATGTCACGGTCTGGGAGGTCACCGATCCCGATTCCATCAGCCGGATCATCCCCCTGGAAAACGATTCGGTCTTTAGATTCCGGCTCCCGACGGAAACCCTGCGCGAGTTCATCGCCTTCGACGGGACCTCCTTTTACCCGGTCATTCCCGTCGGATCAGTGGAAAACCAGAACCTCCACGCCCAGATCCCCGCCCAGCTGGTGATCATCACCTACCCGGAATTCGAGGCACAGGCGAACGACCTCGCTGCATTCCACAACGACCACAACGGGATCTCCGCCCTGGTGACGGGAACCGATAAGATCTACAACGAATTCTCTTCGGGACAGCAGGATGCCACGGCCATCCGAGACTATATCAAGATGCTCTACGACAACGGCGGCCCGAACCGTCCGAAATATGTGCTGCTGTTCGGCGATGGATCATTCGATTACAAGAACAGGGTTCCCGGCAACACCAATTTTGTTCCCACCTATGAGTCATTGGAATCATTTAAATACATAGGTACATTTGTAACAGATGATTTTTACGGACTGATGGGCAACGGGGAAGGAGAGGAGGCTGCCGGCACCATGGATCTCGGCATCGGCCGGTTCCCCGTGGCCACCACAACCGAAGCGGCGGCTGTGGTCGACAAGATCATCCACTATTATGACAAGACCGACACGACCCTGTCTTCCTGGAAGAACAGCATGACCTTTGTCGCGGATGACGAAGACGGGAACCTTCATGTGATCCAGGCGGAGGAACTGGCCTGGATCGTCAATACAAAGTACCCGCAGTTCAATGTGAACAAGATTTACAACGACGCCTACCAGATGGTTCAGATCCCTTCGGGGGTGCGATATCCCGATGTGAATGCCGCCATCAACAAGGCCGTCAGCGACGGGAACCTGGTCATCAATTACACCGGTCACGGCGGCGAGACCGGGTGGAGCGGGGAGTTGGTCCTGACCACCGAGGACATCAGCACCTGGCACAATGCCGGCAAGCTGCCGGTATTTGTCACTGCCACCTGTGAGTTCAGCCGGTTCGACAACCCCGAGCGGTATTCGGCCGGGGAGATGATCATCACCAGGCCGAATGCCGGGGCGGTCGCGCTGTTCACTACGACCAGGCTGGCGCTGGCTACCTCAAACTTCAAACTCGACACCTCCTTTTTCCGCCACCTCATGGACCGGGATGCAAACGG
>DAIRDK010000216.1:0-4753 GCA_036796175.1 Bacteroidales bacterium
TGACCAAGGACAAGTACAGATCGGGGAATCACGATGTGACATACCTCGTTGAGGATCCTGACCTGAAAAACCGGTTCATCCCGCTAAAGGACCTCTTTGATGTCATCAACACCCAGGAGGACCGGCTTAAGATGAACACCGAACAGATCGGAAAGATCGATTATTTCCCGGTAAAGAATTACCTGGTTCCGGCTGATTCGGCCACAGTTATCACAAACGGACTGGTTCCCGCCAGGTACGCCTCAAGAATCGACACCATCGCCTGGAGGATCGACCGCAACGCGATCGAGAAGAACAACCTGATGATCCTCGACCTGCTGGCGCACAACGACTGGAAACGGCCGGTTTATTTCGTCAGCACAACGGGTCCCGATACCTATATCGGACTGGACAATTACCTGTTCCTGGAAGGGATGAATTACCGGCTCCTTCCGGTCCGCGCGAACAGCACCGACGGACAGATCGGAGAAGTCAACACCGACCTGATGTACGACCACGTCGTGAACAAGTTCAAGTGGGGGAACATCAGCGACCCTTCCGTCAAGCTTGACGATAACAATGCACGAATGGTCATGAACACGAGGAATATCGTAGGCCGCCTGGCCAGTGCGCTGGCCAGGGAAGGGAAGAAGGATTCGGTCCGCACGGTCGTGCAACTGGCGATGAAGAACATGCCGGATGAGAAGGTGAAGTTCGATTACTTTATGATCCCCATGGCCACGGCCTGTTACCGGATCGGTGATACGGCCACCGGGAACATGATCATGGGCAAGATCGCGAAGTACAAGGGAGAAGAACTCGCGTATTACTTCTCATTCCCCGACAAGGACCTGAAGGATATGGACATCAATATCCAGGAAGCCCTGATCAGCGTGAACCAGGTGAGCGATATTACGAAACAGTTCGGACAGGAGAGCCTCTCCAAGGAAGCAGAAGGGATCATGCAGAAGTATTATAATCCTTACATAGAAAAGGTTTACCAGCACAACCGATGAACAGGTCCGTCAGGCCGCCGTTCTTTTTTCGGCTCTTCGATCCGGAGCACCTGGTATGCAGGATGCCAACGGGGGAGAAGAACATATGGCTGACCTTCGATGACGGGCCGGTACCCGAAGTGACCCCGGAGGTGCTCAGGATCCTCGAATCCTTCCATGCCAAGGCGACTTTTTTCATGGTGGGCGACAACATCCGGAAACACCGGGATGTTTATGAGCAGGTGGTTGCCGGCGGACATTCCATCGGCAACCATACGTTCCACCACCTGAATGGCTGGAAAACACCCCCGGCGCAGTATGCGGAGGATGTGATGCGGTTTGCGGAATACAACGCCACGAATCTGTTCCGCCCGCCCCACGGACGATTTACCCCATCCCAGTACATGATCCTGCGGAAACGGTTCCGTTTCGTGCTGTGGTCCCTGCTCACCTGGGACTTCTCAACAAACATGACCCCGGAAAAGTGCCTGGATACCGCCGTCAAATTCACCCGCCCCGGCGATATCGTCGTCTTCCACGACAGCCTCAAGGCTATGGATAACATGTTATATGCACTACCGCGATACCTGGAGTTCCTTTCCGGGCAGAACTATTCATTCGGGTTGCTTTGATTTTTTACCTCAAAAGTCAAAAGCCAAAACTCAAAACTTCAACTCAAAAGTCAAAACTATTGGTGCGTTTTCGGCATTCGGCATCTGCCATCCGTCATCCGTCATCCGTTATCCCGTCATCCAGCATCCTGCCTAGATCATCCCCTCATCCGCAAAGCTGAAGTACGCCCCGTCGCAGACAATGATGTGATCCAGCACGGCGATGTCCAGCAGGATTCCCGAGTCCCGGATCTTGCGCGTGATTTTTTGGTCGGCTTCGCTGGGCTGGGTATTCCCGGAGGGATGATTGTGCCCGAGGATGATCGATGAGGCATGGTGGTCGAGCGCGATCTTGAATATCTTTTTCGGATCGACGACCGTTCCCGAGATCCCGCCTTCGCTGATGCAGCATTTGCGGATCACCCGGTTCGCCTTGTTGAGGATCAGGATCCAGAACTCTTCATAGGGCTGATCACCCATGGCACTGCGGAGAACTTCATAGGCGTCGCGGCTGCAGGAGATCTTCTCTTTGACCAGGACGTCGGATTCGGTTCTCCGCTTGCCTATCTCGAGCGCAGCCGTGATCTGGATCGCCCGGGCCGGGCCGATCCCTCTGATCTTCATCAGGTCGGAGATGCCCATGCGGGCCAGCTCCCCCAGGTTATCGCCTGCCGTCGAGAGGATCCGTTTGGCCAGGTCCAGGGCCGTTTCATCTTTTGTTCCCGAGCCGATCAGGATCGCCAGCAATTCGGCATCACTGAGGGAATGTCTGCCTTTCATCAGCAGTTTCTCGCGGGGACGGTCGTCCTCCGACCACTGTTTGATCGTCAGATTTTTGGTGTAACTTTCCATGCTTTTTTCTCCCTTAATCCGGTTTCATGGCAAAAGGTGATGGGAGAGAGTAAACTATTTTTCGGAGCGTTATGCAGATCATTGGGAAGCGGATCATCAGGCTGCCGGAGACGGATTCAACAAACCTTTATGCAGAGCGGCTTTTACAGACCAGCGATGCGGATGAAG
The DNA here is from genome assembly GCA_036796175.1 of Bacteroidales bacterium. Classification (GTDB taxonomy): domain Bacteria; phylum Bacteroidota; class Bacteroidia; order Bacteroidales; family FEN-979; genus DAIRDK01. The sequence goes on from DAIRDK010000216.1 coordinate 2,606, forward strand.
GCACGGTGGTCACGACCGGCTTCCAGACGGCGGGAAAAGGGCAAGGCGACAACCAATGGGAGAGTGAGCGGGGAAAAAACCTCCTGGTCACTGTGATCCTGAAACCTGTGTTCATACCCGCCGGAGCCCAGTTCATTCTGAACAAGGCAGTGACCCTGGCCCTTTGCGATCTGCTGGTAGCGCTCGGCATCGAACCTTCGGTCAAATGGCCTAACGACATTTATACCGGTGGGAAAAAGATTGCCGGCATCCTGATCTCGCACCGGGTGAGCGGATCGAAGCTTGAGCATACCATCGTTGGGATTGGGCTGAACCTGAACCAGGAGCACTTTCCGCCGGAACTGGCCAATGCAGTCTCCGTGAAAACACTGACCCGTGTCTCGCAGGATCCCGAGAGAATGCTGGACCAGCTGAACCGCCGCCTCGACTATCGTTACGACTTGCTAAGGCTGGGGAAAAGCAGCCGGATTGAGAAAGACTATCTCAGGCTCCTGCAGGGACTTGGAAGGTGGTTAAATTACCTCGACGCCGATGGTACAGTTGAAGGAAAGATCCTCGGTGTTGATGAATTCGGCAGGCTCATCATGAAGTTACGTAACGGAACAAAAAAGATATTTTCCCACGGCGAAATCACCATTCCCCATGCTGAATTCTAACTAACTTCTTACTTCTGAATCCTGGAATCTAACCTCAATTATGTCTTTTTCCGAACATGAAGCTGACATACAGCGTCAGGAATACATTCTGCTTGGGGTTGTAAGCCATGATGGGGATCCCGATGGGAGAGTATTCCAGCACGGCCCCGGCTTCGAGCGCTTTCGGGTGCTTGTTCAGGTTCCCGATCTCGAATTCAAGACCGGCCCGGGCATAGATCCCGGGATAGAACTTCAGTTCCAGGATACCTGAAAGGAAGGAGGCCCGGCCGTATATGTTGTCGATGAAATGTTTTTCGGGGTCGTATTTCTCTTCCTTGATGTAATACTCATTCTGGTTCTGGTCGATGTACAGGATATAGAGGTAAACCGGTTTGGCAAAACCCACTTCTACCCCGCCGTACACCAGGGCGCTTAGCTGCACGCCTCCCCAATAGGGCTTCCGCGTGAGGATAAACTGCTGGCCGGTACCTCCGCGAAGAAATGAAACAGAATTCAGCTTCCCGTAAATATAGCTCTTGGCATCCGAGAAATAAGGATTGATCACCCGCACCTCCTTGGGCGATTTGTAGGTGCTGTATTCCACTTCCCACATCCACTGCCGAAGGGCCGACAGGTTCTTTCCGATCCGGAACCGCACGCCCCATCCGTTGGTATGGACCAGCGCCCCGAGCCCCCACTGTTTCTCCATGAGGACATTGTCGGGGATCAGGGTATCCGTGTCCTCTTCGAACGATAACTGGGCCCGGACCGGGACGACAGCACCGGCAAGAAGGAACAAGGCGACCGAGAACCAGAGTTTAATGTTCATCCCCAATGGAGAATTGCTGATTCACAAAGATAAAAAAGATTGCCGGAAACAAGAAATGGGAGACCCGGTCTCCCATTAGCTTAACAAAAGAAATATCCTTAACAATTAACGCCGTTCGATCTGGTACCTCGATCTCTCGCCATAGGCTGCGCAACTCTGACTGGACATGCACGATGTGCTAAGGATGGAAATGACAACCAGAGTAAATAAGATGATGACGGCTTTTTTCATACTTTTGATGATAAGGTTCATAAATGGACCAATTCAGCGCAAAGATACGCCTTCTTTCCTTACTAACAACAAAACTCAAGATATATTGTGTAAAGTTATGAACGAGACAAAGTTTATAAACCGATATGGAAAAGATCAATCCCGTTATTGAAGAGAGTTGGGGGCAAATTCTTGATAATGAGTTTAATAGTGCCTATTTTTTAAGCTTGAAACAGTTCCTGGTGGCCGAAAAACAGCGCTACCGGGTGTTCCCCCCGGGGCCTGCGATCTTCAATGCCTTTAACCATACGCCTTTCAGCCAGGTTAAGGTGGTCCTGTTAGGCCAGGACCCTTACCACGGGTACGGGCAGGCACATGGCTTGTGCTTCTCCGTTCCCGAAGGGATCCCCAAACCCCCTTCCCTTCTCAATATGTTCAAAGCCCGGGAGCCATTCATGGAGTATCTCAACTATA
>DAIRDK010000217.1:0-4741 GCA_036796175.1 Bacteroidales bacterium
ATCGCTCCTCCCTGCCTGTCCGCATCATCGTTGTTGTAGTAGAAATCATAGTTCCAGCTGCAATCATAATTGGGTGGTTCGTTAAAGGTCGATGACCAGAGGGACCCGCGGTCCCCAAGCAAACTAAATCCCCCCGTATAGCCCCGGAACCCTCCCGGTAACAGGGTGAATCCGCTTTCATTGGTCGCGCCGGTATTAGGAGTCGTCCAATGAGTAGTGCCTGTTTCTTTCATCTTGCCACCGGCAACATCCACCCCGCCAAGGTAGGTTGTGAGGATTGTGAACTCTGCGTCCGTGGGCAAATGCCATCCGGCAGGACAAATCCCCTGCACACCCGGGGTGAAGGTATACTGCATCATCTCGCTCCATTGATAAAGCCCGCCGTAAATGTTGCAATTCGATTCGTTGTCGCCGTAACAGTATTTCTCGATGGTACTGTTATTGCCCTGTCCCTGGCCGTTATTTATACGGGTGCCGATGTTCAGGTTCTGCGCCATCCAGCACTGCGTGCCGATCAGAACCGTGCCGTACGTTTTACTGTCACGGGAATCTGTGATGGAACAACCACATTCCCATATGGTTGACTGATTCAGGGTAGTTGCCCCCGATTCTCCGCAGGCGTTATAGGCCCAGATGTAACGTGTATACGGAGAGGTACAGGCAAGGCCGGTTTCAGTATGAGTAGTGTTTGTACCCATGTCTGTTGCGGTCCCATAATCATTAGTGGTGTTCCACTTGTAGCCTGTTGCATAAGGCTCCGCATTCCAGTTCCAGACGATCTGTGTTGAAGAAGGGACATGCGTGCCGGCAACCGGCGACATGGGATTCATACAACCGGCACTTAGGATATACCATTTCCCCGACATAAACATGGACATGGCGCCGGAACCGCTGGAGCCACAATCCGTGCAAAAGACCACCAATCCGTCGGACGGGCCGGCAATGGCATTCAGTTGTGCATGTGTCATTCGCGGCGGGAGAAACCCTTTTGTGGTGGAATTGACATCCAGCTGGGCGGAAGGATCCGGATCGGAAGTGCCGACTCCCACCTGTGCAGACAGGGGAAGTCCAAGGACGAGTGCGAGAATGAATGTAATGCATAGGTGTTTCATGTGGAAGGAGTTTGGATACCGGAAAAATATGGAAAATAGATGATGTGCGGACGGAACTGCGGAGGAAGAAATCAACAGGGGCGAAATAAATATGTGAATAACTCTGTTTTGTCATGACCTTGCAGGGAATGATCCCGGGACAGGGGAGTGCAGGTGGGGAAGTATATGAAGGGACTGAAGGAATGCCGGATGCCTAATGCTGATTATACACCAGCTTCAGGTCGTCAAAATACGCTACGCTGCCTTCCACGGCTTTCATCCGGTTGCCGGAGCTGAGGACGACGATCATGTACTTCGGGGCAGACTTTTTGAAATAGGGAATGGGCACGGAAAAGCGGGTCCAGGTATTGGGCGGCGTTGCCCCAAGCATGAGTTTTACGCCTCCCACCCAGTTCGACTTTGTCCCTTTGTCGGGGAGGGTCACTTTGCCGTCGTGCAGCAATACTACCACCATGGCGCTGTCCTTTTCGCTGGGCGTGTAGATGTACCATCCGGTCACGCTGTCGGGACGCGATACGAACGGTGCGCTGAACCCCGCTTTGGAGTCATCTGTGTAAACAAAGGACTTCGTCTTGTCCTTCTCCCCATGAATGGCGCAGTTGGTGAGCATGCCGTTGGCGACGATGCCGATCACCGACTTGTTGGTCAGCCTGACGGAATATTTCCCCGAACGGGCGGTCTCCGATCGCTCCCAGACCGTCGGAGCAAGCGATTTGTTCACTCCGCTGCCGTCGGTATTCTTGATCGAATTCCAGCTTACCGGCTCCTCGACACCCGAACGGATCTCTTCCCAGGCTTCGAAGCCGCCGTTGCTGATCTGTTGCTGCCCCACCGCGGTGCCGATCATAAATAACATCACGCCGACTACGGACGGCAGAAAAGTCACGTTTTGGGTTAACATGGCTTGAAGCGTATTGGTGTAAGAGGTAAAGTTATAAAAAAACAAAAATCTTGCCTGAAAAATCGCAGAGGCCCCGGATTGGACTTGCATTTTTTCACAGGGCCAGACCACGCGGCCGTATTTGTGGCATTTTTTGCACAAAAGCGTGCTCTGCACCAGGCTCTCATTCCCCAAACCGCATATCCTGCAGGATAGGAAAACGCCACTGTGAAGATCCGTTTCATTTCCGCAACGACCGGATGTTACTTTGTCGTGTGAACTTTAAACCCCACGGCCATGAAAACAAAAGCAATCGCATCGGTGTTCCTGATCATGGGAATGATGCTCGGATATCCATGCCATTCACAGGCGCCTTCGGACCTGTCAAGGGCAAACAAGGCATACAGGGCGCTGCGGAAAGCAAGCGTGGTTAACGGGATCTCAACGGGGCTGGCCCTGGCCAGCAACCTTGAAATGATCATCATCGGAGGATTCCCGCTGGAATATAGTATTGATGAAGATCAAGCCACGGTCATTCTGTCCCACATGCCGATCCCCGTCGGCAGGGTGCTGACTTCCCTTGCACCGCCATGTAAAGTTGCCAGGGCAAGGAAGGCCCTGAAACCATGGCGAATGGACCCGGAAATGGCACAAGTGAACCAAAAACTGTTCGCAAGGCTGGATGCAGCGCAGGTCCTTACTGCGCTTGCCCCCGTGCTTTGCATCTCAGGCGGTGCGATGATGTTCAGGGCTTCGATGATCGATCCGTATAGTTACCGTTATGATTCCTATTCAGGCCATGCTGAATTCAGCCCGAATCCCAAATTCAGGACGCTGAAGACCGTGGGCTGGATCTGTGTCGGGGCCGGACTCGTCGCATCTGTTTCCGGTGAGGTGATGATCGTGAAGGCCAGGAAGGAACTTGCGAAATCGATAGGGGCGCTTAAGTTGTCTGCAGGACCGGACGGTGTTGGAATTAAATATAACCTGCCCGTTGGGAACGGGGGACGATAGCCGAGGGACGCCCACGTCAATCCAAACATCGAATAAACAACACAAGGGAACCCCCGCTTGCTTTCGCCTTTTTTTTGTTGTATCTTTATAAAATATAAGGGATTCCAGCCCCTGATGATGGTAAGTTCCCATTTCTCATCATTCTGCTATTGATCCTTCCACCACGGCAGATATCCCCGAACCAGATATACCAGTAGTCAGGTTGAAGTAAACAAAAGAGCATTATGAAAAAGATTTTCATTACGGCGGTTTTGCTGTTCACCTTTTCCGCTATGCTGCACGCGCAGGAGTGGACGAAAGAACAGCAGGAGGTATGGAAAGTGGTCCAGGATTATTGGGCCTTATACGCGAAAGGTGATATCAAGGGATTTCTGGATTATTTCCATAAGGACTACTGCGGATGGTCGAATGATGCGGCCGTTCCGTCAGGCAAGGAGGTTAGCCAGAAATGGCTGGAGTACATGTACCAGGGAAGCAAGGTACCCCTGTACCAGATCGACCCCGTCTGCATCAAAGTGTTCGGAAATACAGCCTTCGTTCACTATTACTATGACATGATCCGCGAATCCTCTGATGGAAAGAAGAGCCACTCAACGGGCCGCTGGACCGACATTCTGCTGAAAGAAGGAGGGAAGTGGCTTGTGATCGGGGATCACGGGGGAGCGGACCCAATTAAGTGAAGAGTGAAGAGTGAGAGTGAGAGTGAGAGAGCCAGGCGCGCACTGAAAAGCAACCAGAATATTGCATTTCAATCGTTTTCATCGTATATTTCGAAGATGAATAAGATCCTTTAACCTTAAAACCCTGGAACCATGAAAAAAATCATTACCTGTTTAGGCATCCTTCTGATGGTCACTTCCGGTTTACACGCCCAGAAGTACTATGTACGCGTTGGGGGCGGATTTGCGCTCAGCACGCATGCCGAATATTGGGGAGAGTACGACTGGACTGCCCAGACTGTTAACGCCAAGCGGATGGCTCTTGGAAACGGAGTCCCGGTAACAGCGGCTTTCGGGTACGGACTCAGCAAGTATATCAGTATCGAGCTCGGGGTTCATCATTTCTTCGGTTTCACTTCGAAATTCGAGGATGAATGGGGCTCGGGGAACAGTACAGACCGGTACCAGGCGAGTATGCTGACCATCATTCCGGCGGTTGTTGTCTCACCGGGCCTGGAGAAGGTCAATCCTTACGGCAGATTTGGTTTCCTGGTAGGGGTATTTGGCAGGGTCATGGAAAAGTATGAAGAGGAAGGCTCGATGGAAGGTCTTACCTATACACAGGATTACATCGCCAGGAATTACGGCGGCTTGTGCTTGGGAGCGCAAGGTGCCGTGGGAGTCGATTTCAACTTCAACAAACACCTTGTCCTGTTCTGTGAAGCGCAGATCGATGCGTTGAGCTATGCCCCGAAGAAGGGGAAGTATTTAGAATATAATTATAACGGGGAAGACCAGCTGGACAACATGGATGTCAGGGACAAAGAATGGGAATACGTGAAAGAGATCGACATGAATGAAGTGATCCCATCCGACCAGCCGGATAAAGAACTTATCCACTCCTTCTCCCTGAGCAATTATGGCCTGATGGTCGGGTTGAAGATCAAATTCTGAATCGTGACAACCGTTCTTTTCACTGCGGGGCAGCTTCTATTTGCCCTTGAATGAAAAGAAGACCCAGATCACGATACAGGCTCCGATGAAGGAACTGACAAGCCGGCCGATCAATCCGCTCA
>DAIRDK010000218.1:0-4660 GCA_036796175.1 Bacteroidales bacterium
CGGCAATTGGCAGGGCTTCCTGGGGAACGATGCCGAAGTGATCATCGACCTGGGCAAACGGGATACCGTGCATTCCGTCTCCACGACCTTCCTGCTGAACGCGCCGGCCTGGATCTTCCTGCCCGAGTATGTAGAATTCTCTTTGTCAGATGACGGCCAGAAATGGCATTCCATCAACGAGGACCTCACCCGGGTTGCGCAGCGCCAGGATGAGCCGGCCATTCAGCCTTACTCCCATCTGTTCCCGCCCACCCCGGCCCGGTACATCCGGGTGAAGGCAAAGAACATCGGCACCTGTCCCGACTGGCACGAGGGAAAAGGGCAGCCCTGCTGGCTGTTCTGGGATGAGGTTGTGGTTTATTAAACCGTCATGATATCCTTTTCCTTCTGGTCAAGGATCTTATCGATTTTGGCGATGTGGTCGTCCGTGAGCTTCTGGATGTCAGCCTCTAATTTATCAATCTCATCTTCCGGCACTCCGTCTTTTTTAAGCTGCTTGGCGGTTTCATTAGCGACACGGCGGAGATTCCGGATGCTGATGCGGGCATTTTCGGCTTCCGCTTTGGCCCTTTTAAACAGATCACGGCGCCTCTCTTCGGTCAGGGGAGGAACCAGGATACGCAGGATTTCGCCTTCGTTTTTGGGATTAAAGCCCAGGTTGGCTGCCTGGATGGCCTTATCGATCAGTCCGAGGACACTTTTATCCCACGGCTGGACAATGATCTGCCTTGCGTCGGGCGTGCTGATGTTGGCGGTCTGCTCGATGGGGGTCATGACCCCGTAATAGTCGATCTTCACTCCTTCAAGCATCTGCGGACTGGCTTTCCCCGCCCTGAGTTTCTGGAATTCCTTGTCGAGGTGGGTCACGGCATTTTGCATCCCTTCCTTTGCTTCTTCAAGGCAGAATTCGGTTTCTTCAGTCATATGCTTAAAGTTTTAGGCAAATACAAAAATAAATAAAGTTTGAGAACGCGAAGGTTCTTATTTTTGTCACCGCATCCCACAAAGGCACATGAAGGACAATCGGTTCGTTATCGGCACAGATATCGGGGGGAGCCATATCACCTGCATGGCGGTTGAACCATCGGCGAAAAGGATCCTGCCTGATGTTTGCGTCAGGAAGCCGGTCAACAGCCAGGCCGGGGCGGAGGAGATCCTCGGCGTGTGGGCCGAAACACTGGCCGACTGCCTCGCTCAGTTAAGTCCCGCGAGTCCCGGCGGGATCGGGTTTGCCATGCCCGGACCGTTCGACTACCCCAAAGGGCTGGCGTTGTTCAGCGGGGTCAGGAAATTCGACAGCCTCTACAATATCAATGTCCGCGATGAAATGAGGAAACGGCTTAACCTGCCTGAGGATCTGCCCATTCGCTTTATGAATGACGCGACCTGTTTCGCCATCGGGGAAGCCTGGCTGGGACAGGCATCCGCCTATTCCCGGACCATGGCCATAACCCTCGGGACCGGGTTCGGTTCGGCCTTTCTCGATGAAGGGATCCCGGTGGAGAGCGGCGACGAAGTCCCTGCCTTCGGTTGTGTCTACCACCTGGCCTATGAAGACAGCATTGCCGACGATTACTTCTCGTCCAGGTGGTTCGAAAAAGCCTGGCTCAGCAGGATCGGAACTCCCTCTCCGGGTGTTAAGGCCATGACGGAGATGGCGCCGGAGAATCCTGCCGTGATGGAGATTTTCAACAGTTTCGGAGAACGCCTCGGGAGCTTCCTGGCCCCCTGCCTGCGCACTTTTCGGGCGGGCTGCCTGACCATCGGCGGAAATATCGCCAGGAGCTTCGCCGTATTCGGTCCGTCATTCCTCGACACCCTGCGGAAGAAGAACTGCCGGACCGAAGTGTTCCTTTCCACGCTGGGGGAACATGCTGCCATTGCCGGCAGCGCCCGACTGGCCGATGACGGGTTTTACAGCCAATTGCCATTCATTTCAAACAAATAACCATGCAGACCACAAAAGTGAACATTCCAAAACTGCTTCCCGTCCTGATGGGATTTTTCGTCATGAGTTTCTGTGACCTGGTGGGAGTCGCGGTCGATTACGCCTCCAAGGATTTTGCGCTCTCCCCTTCCAAAGGTCAGCTGATCACCTCCGCCGTCTTCCTCTGGTTCCTGCTCTTCTCGGTTCCGACCGGTATCCTGCAGGCACGGATCGGAAAGCGCAATATGCTGAACATCGGGATGGGCATCACGGCCGTGGGGATGCTGGTGCCCTTTTTCATTTACTCCTTTGCCACGGTATTGTTCGGATTCGCCCTTCTGGGCATCGGCAACACCATCGTTCAGGTTTCCGCCAATCCCCTGTTGATCGACGTAGTGCCGGGTAACCGGGTGTCCAGTTTTCTCAGTTTTTCGCAATTCGTCAAATCCGTCGGATCGATGGTCGCTGCCCCGCTGGCCGGTTACCTGGCAGCCCGTTACGGCGACTGGAAGATCCTCTTCCTGGTGTTCGGGGTCGTTTCCGTTCTGGCTGTAGTTTGGCTCGGGGCAACCAGGATCGGTGAGCGCCAGCCAGAAGAAGGGGTCAGGGTCACTTTCGGATCTGCCTTCCGGTTGCTGGGCAACGGCTTCATCGTCCTTATGGTGCTGGCCATTTTTGTGGTGGTGGGAATCGATGTGGGATTCAATTCCAACTCCGGCCAATTCCTGCACAAGTACCTGAATATGGACGAGGAACTCTCCACGTACGGCCGCACGGTTTATTTCCTCGGCCGTATGGTCGGAATGTTCGGCGGCGCCCTCCTCCTGACCCGGCTCTCTTCCCGGACATTCCTTCTCTGGACCTCCATACTGGGACTGATCGCCCTGATTGGCATTCTCACCGGACCGGTTCAGTGGCTGGCGTGGGGGATCGTGTTTATCATCGGCCTGGCCGTCGCCAACATCTTTCCGCTTGTCTTCTCCATAGCCGTTGAGCGTCACCCGAACCGGACCAATGAGATCTCGGGCCTGATGATGATGGCCATCGTCGGCGGAGCCGTTATTCCCCTGGTCATGGGTTGGATGAGCGAAGTATCGGGCGTAGCTGCCGGCATGTGGGTGCTCGTCATCTGTATGATCTATCTCATCGGAGTCGCTTTTTATTGTCTGAGGAAAGCGTGACCGTCTTATTACGTAAAACGACGCAGGCTCTGCTGCCCCTCCGCAAACCGGTCACAGAACCTGGAGTTTACGACATCTATCCCACATTTCCGGTACCCGTCGGGAACATGTTCTCCGGGTTCACCACCCTGGCTGAACGGTTATCCGGTTTCAAGACCATCATCATCGACGGATTCGAAGGGATCGGGTATGAAGAATTTGTGGCGGCCCTGGAGGCCGAGTTCAGCATAAGGGGCCTCAGATCAGCAGTCCGGTTCACTGCTGAAGCCCTTAAACCGTCGGATGAGGTAGAAGGCATGATCAGCCCGTTCCTGGGCGGAGATGATCTTTTGTTCGGAACCAGGACCACGCTGTCACTGGAGGACTTCTTCGACACCCCGAAGCTCTCTGCGATCCTTCCCGATCCTGCCGCCGACATTAACATCCTGGCCGGACCCGGAGCTGCACTTGCCGGCTGGGACGGACTGTTAGTCTACATCGACCTGCCAAAGAACGAACTTCAGTATCGCGCCCGGGCCGGATCGGTCATGAACCTGGGTGCATCACAGCCTGCTTCTCCTAAAGCCATGTACAAGCGTTTCTACTTTGTCGACTGGATCGTCCTGAACCGGCATAAGGGGAAACTGGCGAAACGGGTCGACCTGGTGGTTGACGGCCAGCGGCCGGACGAACCGGTATGGATGGAAGGAAGCCCTTTTTGGGAGACCCTGAACGAACTATCACGAAACACGTTCAGGGTGAGGCCCTGGTTCGAACCCGGGGCATGGGGCGGTCATTGGATCAGAACCCGCATCCCTGGAGTAAATCCTGATGTTCCGAACTACGCCTGGTCCTTTGAAATGATCGTGCCTGAAAACGGCCTGATCCTCGAAAATAAAGGCCTGATGCTTGAGGTTACATTCGACTGGCTGATGTTCCTGGAACCGGAAAGTGTCCTTGGAAACGCTTACCCGGTCTACGGTTCCGGATTCCCCATCCGGTTCGACTTTCTCGACACCTTCGACGGCGGGAACCTGTCGATCCAGTGCCATCCAAAAACGAATTACATCAGGGAGCATTTCGGGGAGACCTTCACCCAGCAGGAGGCTTACTATATCCTCGATACCCAAAACAATGCCAAAGTCAACCTGGGTTTCTGCGAGGATATTGACCCGGAGGCGTTCCGCAAAGAACTTGAGGCCAGCGCTGAAAACGGAACATCGGTCGACATCGAACGCTTTGTCCAAGCCCATCCTGCCCGGAAACATGACCTGTTTCTAATCCCCGACGGCACCATCCACGGATCGGGAACCGACAACCTCGTGTTGGAAATCAGCACGACCCCGTACATCTACACCTTCAAGCTGTACGACTGGCTGCGGCCCGACCTCGACGGGAACCCCCGCGATCTCAATATCCGCAGGGCTTTCGACAACCTGTGTTTTGAGCGGAAAGGGGATCTTGTAAAGAAAGAGTTGATCTCACACCCGGCACTACTCTCGGAGGCTGAAAACGGTCAGGTTGTTCATCTCCCCACTCATCCCCTGCACCTTTACAATGTTATCAGGTTCCA
>DAIRDK010000219.1:0-4610 GCA_036796175.1 Bacteroidales bacterium
GGGTTCGATTCCCCTACGGGCTACATAAAAAGAGGCTTTGCTGATGCAAAGCCTCTTTTTTAATTACGAATTACGAAAGACGAGAGACGATTTAAATTACGAATCAGGAATTACGAAGAAAAATCTGATTTATTCTTCACTCTTCACTTTTCACTCTTCACTCTTCACTCTTTTACAAACTTCACCACCCCCACCGCCTCGTTCATAACCACGATCCTGGTAACGTTCAGGCTGGCGGGGTAGGAGAAAATATCCAGATATGCATGATTTATCGTACTTTTAAGGTTTCTGACATGCGCGGGTCGAACAACCTGGTCATGCGGGAATAGTTAAGAAAGATAATCCGATGAAAGTCATTCTTGTCCTTGTGACCTCGCTGGATGGTAAAATTACCAAGTGGGATGATCCGTTGCTCCGCAACTGGTCGTCAAAGGACGATAAACGCCATTTCAGCCGGATCTGGCGAGTATCCGGACTGGTTGTCCTGGGCAGCAATACGTACAATGCGGAACGGATCCTCCCGTCCGGCGGCCGTCGTATTGTTGTCATGACCAGGGATCCTTCGGCCTATAAAAAACATGAAGTGCCCGGACAGCTTGAGTTTTCAGATGCCTCCCCCACCCTGCTGGTCGAACGCTTCCAAAAGGAAGGCTACAGGCGGATGCTGGTGGCCGGTGGCGGACATATTGCCGCATCGTTCCTCAAGGACCAGCTTGTGGATGAACTTTGGCTTACCTTTGAACCCATGATCTTCGGGACAGGCGCCAGCCTCGTGGCAGGGGCGCAGCTCGATGTCGGACTGCGGCTGATCAGCTGCGAAATAGTCAACGACCAGGGAACCCTCATCACCAAATACAGGATTTTGAAGAAATGACCGGCACTGCTCCGTATTTTTCCGTGGTCATCGCCACATACAACAGGGCCGGGCTGATCAGCAGAGCGCTTGCTTCCCTGGCCGCACAGACCGAAAAGGACTGGGAAGCGATCGTTGTGGATGACGGCAGTACGGATGATACCTACAAACGCATGCTGCCCTGGCTCCGGAAATCGGATCAGATCCGCTATATAGGCCAGCCTCATCACGGGGAAGCCCCGGCAAAGAACAAGGGAATCACACTGGCCATGGGGAAATTCATCACATTCCTCGACTCGGATGATGAATATGATCCCGTCCACCTGGCAACACGGAGGGCTGTTCTGACCAGGGACCCTTCGGTGAAGTTTGTATACGGCGGCGCAAAGATCATCGGCAACCAGTACGTGCCCGACCGGTTCGATCCGACAAAAAGGATCAATCTGAAAAATTGTGTGATCGGCGGAACCTTCTTTATCGAAACCGAAACCGCAAAGTGCCTGGGTGGATTCAGGGATCTGAGACTGGGTGCCGATGCCGACCTGTTCGAGCGGGCGGAAGCATCAGGCATCAGGATGCTGAAAATGCGCCGCCAGACCTACATATATCATCGCGAAGAGAACGGATCCATCACGCAGAGCACGTTTCTTAGTCCGGATCCCAAAGATCAGCCTCCCGGTTCAAAGATCCTGTAGACGTTGTCTATCCTGGTCGCCAGGTCGATATCGTTCTGCGTGATCCCGCTCGCCGAATGAGTGCTCAGGGCAATGCTGACTTTGTTGTACACATTGCTCCAGTCGGGATGATGGTCCATCTTTTCCGCCTCCAGAGCGACTGCGGTCATGAAGGAGAAAGCGGAGGTGAAATTCCTGAACGTCAGATCGCATTTGATGGCATTCCCGTCGAATCTCCAGCGCCCCAGGCTGCCGGAGAGGGATTGTATGACTTCTTGTTTTGAAAGTGTGTTCATTTCTTGCTCATTATTGCATGTATTCACTCAACCGAATGATCATTCTGTTCGGACAAAGATATTGAATTTCAGGAAGATTGTGAATTGCTAAGCCAATGACTTTCCCGATTTCTTGCTCCTTGCTCCTTGCTAATTTTTGCGTTAAATATATTCTTTTTCACCGCGAAGACGCAAAGACGCAAAGGAAATCGTGGAATCGTGAACTCGTGAACTCGTGAACTCGTGGAATCCCTGCCCCCCTGCCTTCGGCAGGCAAGCTCACCCCACATCATGCGGCAACGACCGCAGGATCCCCTTGCTGACGTAAATGGGCCGGATGTACCGGCGGAGGGACTTCCGGTTCATGCTGAACCAGATCCCCGACAGCAGGGTGATGGCGCCGGCCATCAGCATCGTCCACTCCACGCCGATGCCGCTGGCGATGGACCCGGCGATCAGGTTGCCGATGGGCGACGCGCCCATCAGGGCCATCGCATAGAAGCTCATGACGCGTCCCCGCTTGTCCTCGTCGGCAATGGTCTGCAGCATGGTGTTGATGGCCGACAGGGCCATGATCATCGACAGGCCGGTGAAGAAGAAGAAGATCACCGAGAGGTAGAGCCGGGAGGAGAACGAGGCCAGGGCGATGGCCAGCCCCATCAGGATGATGCCGTAGGCGATGATCCGCGTGAGGCCGAGCACCGATTTCCGGGCGGCCATCGTGAGCGCCCCGGCCAGGGCGCCCGCCCCCATGGCCGACATCACATACCCCAGCGTCTCCGCCCCGCCGTGCAGGATCTCCTTTGCGTAGGCGGGAAGCAACACGATATACGACATCCCCACGAGGCTCATCGCAGCCAGCAGGAGGATCAGCGTCCGGATGGGCACCGAGCTGAAGGTGTACCGGACCCCCTCGCCGAGGCTTTTCCTGAAATCGCCGGTCTCATGCGTTTCCAGCCTGGCTGTGATCCGGATCAGCGCCAGGGCGGCGAGGACGGCGACAAAGCTGACGGAGTTGATCAGGAAGCAGATCCCCTCCCCGACGATGGCGATGACGATCCCCGCCACCGCCGGGCCGATCAGCCGGGCGCCGTTGAAGATGGCCGAATTCAGGGCGATGGCATTGCCGACGTACTCCTTGTTGTCAATGAGGTCCATGACCAGCGACTGCCGCGCCGGCGCATCAAAGGCGCTGATGACGCCGAACAGGAGGCTCAGGGCGACGATATGCCACGGCTCCACCACGTTGAACAGCACCAGCAGGGCCATGGCCAGCGACTGCAGCATGAAAAAGAACTGCGTCAGCTTGAGGATCGTGAGCCGGTTGTACCGGTCGCTGACCACCCCCGTGAAGGGCGCCATCACGAACGTCGGGATCTGGCTGGTGAAGCCGATCACCCCAAGGAGAAAGACCGATCCCGTGATGCGGTACACCAGCCAGCTCAGGGCGACAGTCTGCATCCAGGTGCCGATGAGCGACACCCCCTGTCCGATGAAATAGATCCGGTAATTGCGCGACCGGAGCGACGCAAACATATCCCTGAAGGCGGAAAGGTCGGTGGGGAGCAGGCGGCGGAGCATGGGTACGGGGAATCCGATAACAAAGTTACTGAATCCACAATTCCACGCCTGCTTGCGGCAGGCAGGCGGTATCTGGTATCCGGTATCGTTACGGATAGCCGAATGGCCGAATCGTGGAATTGTGAACTCGTGGAATCGTGAAATCCCCTGCCCCCTGCCCCCTGCCATTCGCTAAAAAACTTGCAATCCGCTCCAATTGTTCGTATATTACAACCGACGAATAACATGTTCCAAACAATCAAACATCATGACAGAAGAACAGAACAAACCGGAAGAACCCAAAGAAGAGAGCTTCCTGGACAAAGCGAAAAAGCTGGTGGATAAAGCCGAAGACCTCATCGAAGACGCGGCCGAAAAAGTAAAAGAGAGCGAAACCTTCAAAAAGGCGGAAGAGTTCCTCGATAAAGCGGAGGACTATGTCGAAGACAAGGCAGGCGACCTGATCGAAAAAGCCAAGACCGCAGGCAAGACCATCATCGACAAAGCCGACGACATCGCCGGGGACCTGAACCAAAAGATCTCGGGAAAACCGAAGGCAGAGGAACCGCCTGCGCCGACCCCGCCTCCGACCACACCTCCGGCCGATCCCACTGCGCCGAAAGCGTGAGCGGTGAGCAGTGAGCGGTGAGCGGTGAGTAGTGAGTTATGTATATTATGAATTATGAATTATTAATCATTAATTATTAATTGTAAATCACATGGGATTACTTGACCAATTCAAAGGCCCTCTCCTCGATGAGGTGATGGGTTTGATCAAAAACCAGGGCGGTCTTTCGGGACTTGCCGAGAAGCTGAAAAACTCAGGGCTCGCCGACCAGGTGAGTTCATGGATCGGGACCGGCGCCAACCAGCCGGTGGATGCCGGACAGATCTCCAACGCCCTCGGCAGCGACACCATCGGGCAGATCGCCGGCAAGCTGGGGGTTTCACATGAAGAAGCGGCAGAAAAGCTGTCGACCCACCTGCCGGAGATCGTCAACCAGATGACACCCAACGGGAAGATCGAAGCTGACGACCTCATCGGCAAGGGGATCGATGCGCTGAAGAAACTGTTTTGAGTTCACGAATTCTCGAGTTCACGAATTCACGAATCGATTATGGAATCGTGGAATCGTGGATCGTGAAATCGTGGATTCGTGGACTCGTGGAATTGCATGTGGCAGGGGGCAGGGGGCAGGGGGCAGGGGGCAGGGATTTCACCATTTCACCTTTTCACCATTTCACCTT
>DAIRDK010000220.1:0-4598 GCA_036796175.1 Bacteroidales bacterium
TTGTTAATGGTTTATTTTCGTCCCTCGTCCTTCGTCCTTCGTCCCTCGTAATCTGCTCTGACTACCTCCCTGATCCCATCAGCGTAAGACGTTGGCCTAAAATTGAACCGCTTTTCGAACCTGCTGCTGTCGAAAACATAATTCCTGTCGTACTGGTAGACCATCTCCACCATTTCTTTCATGATGGGAATGAACAGTCCGAGGATCCGAACCATGAATTTTGGCGCTGATTGGAATTTTGGTCTGATGCCCAGTTCTGCAGCAACCATTTCGATCCATTGTCTCCCGGTTGGGGGATCGGGTGCAGTAGGCAGGTGCCAGACCTGGCCGTACGCATCCGGCGTGTTTCCAAGGATCGCCGTCGCTTTCCCGGCATCGGGTGTGTACGTGAAAGAGTGTTTGAAATTGACCGATCCGAGCCAATTTGCCTTTTTACCTTCCGACAGCGGTTTGAAAACAGTCTCGGTCAGCATGCTGGTCTTCAGACCGGGCCCGTAGAAATCGGCAGAACGGGCGATCAGCGCGGTCAGGGTTCCGGCCGCGACCTCGTCCATGATCATCCGGTGCAAGGCAGCCCGCACATGTCCTTTCCTGCTGCAGGGATGGATCGGAGCCTCTTCGGTCATTCCGTTCAGGTGATCCGGATCATACATGTAGATGTTATCGAAGAAGACCAGTTTCGCATGATGTGCCTTGCAGGCATCGATCACGTTTCGGACCAGTGGCGGCCATTGCGCTTCCCACACCTTGTGGTTATACTGCAGTCCAATGGTCAGGTAAACGATCTCCGAGCCTTCAACGGCTTTGAATATTTCTTCCCTGCTGGTCAGGTCCGCAGGGAACAACTCATCACTCGGGTTGACTGCCTGCGGGTGGCGGCTGACCTGGCGGATGTTCGTAGTATACTGCACAAGGGCTTTGGCGAGCTCGGTTCCGGCCCCGCCGTTAGAGCCCAGTATGGTTTGCCTGTTGTTCATCATCTTAAAAATTTTCAAACGCATCGATGCGGTCGAGGTAGATCCCGTCGAAGCCTGCATCAAGGACCTTCTTTACATACGAATTGTCATTGCCGTAAATGATCTTCTGCCATTCCGGATCCCAGTATCTGACCGTAAAATTCCCTTCCCAATCCGGGTTCTCTTCTCCCAGCCAGGAGGGATTCCCGGGTTTCCAGCCCGTTTGCCAGTACCATCGGTAATCCTCGGCCTCGCCGATGGACACGTAGGCGATGACCAGCCTCCTGCCGCCATTGGCCTTGGCACGCATCTCTTCCACTTCCTCCGCGGTGAACGGGCTTTCCTCATTGAAAAAGAGATCCACGATCAGCAGATCGTAGTTGGTTGCGATAATGGCGTATATGAACATCGATTTCTTCAGGTAATTCTCAGGGTTGATCAGGTACAGGAAATTCCTGACATCGCCGAGTGCCACCACATGGCCTTCGTTCTCGAGATGGATCGGGCCGGGGTATGTGGGGATAACGGTAAGTTCCCTCTCCGGAGCGGCAAACGACGTGAATCCTGCCTCATCATTGCGGGTGTAGGAATCGTCAATATGCGCCGGGGTGGAACAATAATCGGTGACCAGGATGGGTTTACCGGCATTTTTCGCAATAGTGAGGAATGGGAGCATCCATTCTGTTTCGTCGGCAGGAGTGGGCACATCATCATGGTTGTCGTAGCCGTAAAACAGCTCTTCCTGTCCGCAGCCGTCGATCAGTGCGAGGTAGTAAGGATCCGGCGTGCCGTCGGGTTCCCCGTTCTGAGTCACCAGTTCGATGCCGTTCTGCGGAATAACAATGAATGTTGGATCGAGCCCCTTGGCATAGGAACTGATCCCCTGAACGAAGTCACGCATCTCCTGCCGGTAATTGACGTTTCCGTTCCCGTCGCCGGAATCCTTGCTGCAGGAGGCTGCCATGATGATTATGAACAACGGGATGACGATCTGTTTCATCTGATTGACCGGGCGTCTTGGCGTTATTCCAAATATACGAATTTTTTATGAGAAGGAGAAGCGTGGACGATGAAGTGAGTATTGCGCCCGTTTAACGGATTATAATGAGCTTCCCGGCCATCCTGGTTGCCCCGGCCCATACCTCGCAGACATATAATCCGCAGGGGAGTGATGTTAGATCAAGGTAAAGGGACTCTTCGCCAGGGAAGATCATTCCAAAATCTTTTTCTGTCATCGGTTTCCCGGTGGCCGAAAGAACCCTGACGGTGACTCGTTCCGGCCGGGAATGGCGTAAACGGATCCTCGTATGATCGTCGGCGGGATTGGGGGTCATGAGCAATTCCGGTTCTGTACCTGATATTGTCCGCACCCCCACGGGTCCGTCAGTCGTTTTCATAATGCAAGAAATATCCCCAACCACGTATCCGGTGGTGGGAGTTGTGAAAAACACCGACCAGAAATAATGGGTGAAATCCGCATGCTGCGGAGTCCAGGTTTCGCCGGCATCCGTGGTGCACAGGATGGTCCCGTTATCGCCGGCGGCATAGCCGATCGAAGAATCGAAAAACCGGATGGTGTACAAGGTAAATCCTGCATTCGCCTTTTGCACCCAGGTTGTCCCTCCGTTGATGGTTTTAAAAATTCTGCCGTCAGCATCCACTACAAACCCTGTGTTTTCATCCAGAAAACGGATCTCCATGGCACCATCGTTTGACGCTGAATTGATCCCGTACCACTGTAACCCGCCATTCACTGTCTTCCTCAGTGTTCCGTCCTCGCCACCCGCATACCCGACATCCGGACTTGGGACGTCGATGGTATAAAACCATTTGCTGGTGGCCGACTGCTGTCTGGTCCAGGTCGTTCCACCGTCCGTCGTTTTCAGGATCGTGCCGAATTTCCCGGCGGCAAAGACCGTATCCGCATCGATGCAGGAGACCGAGGTGAGATCGTTGTTCTCTCCCGAACTGAGGACACTCCAGCTGGCTCCGGCATCCGTCGTCCGGATGATGGTGCCCTCCGCCCCGACTGCGAAACCGGTCATGGCATCGGCAAATTCGATGCAGCTGAGGTATTTGTTCGTTCCCGTGGGTGTTGGATTCCATGTGACACCGGCATCGGCGGTTTTTGCAACGAGTCCTCCCTCTCCGCATGCATACCCGGTATTCTCATCAGTGAACCAGACCCCGTAGTAACGACCCCTGCAACCATAGGATATTTTCTGCCAGTCTTCAGCGGGACTGTTCTTTTTAAGGATATCCCCAAGCTCGGTTACGGCATATCCTGTACCGGAAGGCTTCATGTCCATGGCTTTGATCATACAGTCAGTCGGGCAATTGAGGATGGACCAGTTCGACCCGCCATCAGTAGTTGACATCAGCAGTCCTTTGTATCCGTCGAGATTCCATCCCCCGATATAACCCGTATCGACAGAAGAGAATCTTACAGTCAGCAGCCATAGTCCTTTTGAAAAATCACAGGGTTGAAACCAATGGTCTCCCTGATCTAGGGTTTTGAGCAAGGTCCCGTCCCATCCGGAAGCATACCCTACATCTGGTGTCGGGAAAAAGACAGAACGGAATGGATACCCATCAGTATAGAAGCGGAGTGTCCACGTTGCCCCCGCATTGATGGTCTTGTATATCTTCCCGTCAACATTTACTGCAAACCCGGTCATTTCATCCGTGAACCAGAGGCCCCATATACTACCGTATACGGATAGGGGATTCCAGGTTATACCTCCGTCATTAGTTTTAAAAACATTACCCCCGCCGGTCACATAACCGGTATTGGAGCTGGTAAAGAAGACTGCGTGCAAATTCGAGGTGTTACCAGCATAGGACAACGTCCAGGAAAGTCCTCCATCGGTGGTTTTCAGCACAGTGCCACTGTCACCTACTGCATACCCGGTATCAGGTGTTGGGAAGTGGATGCCATATAATTCCACTTTCTGCGGAATGTCATAAGCACACCAGGTCGCACCTCCGTCCGACGTTCGCAGGATCGTCCCTGCGCCACCCACTGCAAAACCCTTATCTTCACTGGTGAACCAGACTGAATTCAGATTGTTACCGGTAGGGTGGGGATTTACCCATTTCCATGCTTGCGCCGGGGCGGCAGCAGCGGAAAGCAGAATGGACAGTAAAAGAATGAAAGATCTCATTTCTCCTGGAACTTCAACCAGCTCCCTGATCCGTGGTACAACGTGTGCCGGTTCAGGTAGGTAAATTTAGAATAAATATTGTGAATGATCGATTTTACGACTGTTCCGGTGTTTAATTCATAGATTTTATAATAATTGTCATCATGTGTCATGATCTGGTAGTCGTTGAAATCAATGCTGATCTCCTGGAACGGGGAAATCCAGGATGCGCTGTATTCACTGGTTCCCATGACCAGGTTGTAGATTTCGTACCCGCCGGTCAGAATGAGGAGGATCTTTCCGGGCTGGTCGGGAATGAACCTCAGGAAATCAAATCCGAAGCTGCCGGTGTTGTATACTTCGGTAAATGTTCCGCCGGAATAGCGGTAGATCCTGTTTTTGTCATTGGTATAGACATGCACATAGTCTCCTCCGGGAGAGATCTGGCAGATGTTTTCCGTGTAATTGAACATCTCGATGGTTCCGAGCAGCTGGTCAT
>DAIRDK010000221.1:0-4548 GCA_036796175.1 Bacteroidales bacterium
CTGCCGGCCCAGGATGTGACCGTCGAAGCCCGCCTTGACACCAACCGGGCGCTCATCGGCGACCAGGTGGGCCTTCATTTCACCCTGACCGGTCCGGCCGGGGTCCAGGTGCTGTGGCCCCGCATCCCGGATACCCTCTTCACCAGCCTGCAGGTCATCGAACGGGGAACGCCGGACACCACGTATTCTCCCGACCGGAAAACGGCCACCATCCACCAGCGGCTGCTGCTGACCTCCTTCGACAGCGGATTCTACTCGCTGCCGCCGATCCCGTTCTATTACCGGATCCTGCCCGATACCACGACCCGGGTCGCCGAAACAAAGATGCTGCTGCTTGACGTGCAGACCGTTGCCGTGGATACCACCAAAGCCATCAAACCCATCAAAGGCCCCGTCAGGGTTCCGCTGACGTTCCGCGAGATGCTGCCCTGGATCCTGCTCGCGCTGGGCATCCTGGCGGTGACCGCCCTGGTGATCTGGTACGTGAGGCGCCGGAAAAAGAACATGCCGGTGTTCAGCCTTATCCCGAAGGTTGAGCTGAAACCTCACGAGATCGCGCTGGCCGCGCTGGAAGAGATCCGCCGGAAAAACTATGGCAGGCCGGACGGTACAAGGAATTTCACTCGGAGCCGACCGATATCCTGCGCCGGTATATCGAAGACCGGTTCACGGTCCGCGCGATGGAAAGCACGACAGACGAGATCCTGGAAGGGCTTCAGGAGAACGGGGCCGGCGGAGAAGAACCGATCCGGCAGCTCCGGAAAGTCCTGACCCGGGCCGACCTGGTGAAGTTCGCCAAGTTCATCCCCATCGGGGGCGAGAACGAGGAGAGCCTCGACCTGGGAATTCAATTCGTGCAGGAGACGAAGAACGTGTCAGAACCCGTATCTGAAATTAAACAAGAAACAGAAACCCGATAGCCGTGCTGAAAGGTGTGACATTCGCAAACCCGGAATTCCTCTTCCTGCTGCTGTTGATCCCGCTGCTGGCGTTCTGGTATTATTACCGCCGGAGACGGTACAGCGCGACCGTCAGTTTCCCGGGCACCCGCGCGTTCGACCGGAAAGGGCGTTCAATCCGGGTCATCCTGTACCACGGCCTGTTCGTCCTGCGGATGCTGACGTTGTCGCTGCTGATCGTGGCCTTTGCGCGTCCGCAGACGAGCCTCAGCCGGCAGGACATCACGGTGGAGGGGATCGACATCGTGATCGCGCTCGATATTTCGGGCAGCATGCTGGCGCGGGACTTCAAACCCGACCGGCTGGAAGCCTCGAAAGAGGTGGCGATGGGGTTCATCGACGGGCGGCCCAACGACCGCATCGGGCTGGTGATCTTCAGCGGCGAGGCCTTCACGCAATGCCCGCTGACCACGGACCATTCCGTACTCAAGAACCTGATGACCGATATCCGGAGCGGCATGATCGAAGACGGCACGGCGCTCGGCGACGGCCTGGCCACGGCGGTGAGCCGGCTGCGCACCAGCAAGGCCATCAGCAAAGTGATCATCCTGCTCACCGACGGCGTGAACAACATGGGAGCCCTCGACCCGATGTCGGCCGCCGAGATCTCGAAACTTTACGGGATCCGGATCTATACGGTGGGGGTGGGAACCATCGGCTATGCCCCGGTCCCGGTGCAGACGCCCTGGGGGATCCAGCTGCAGAGCATGGAAGTGAAGATCGACGAGCCGTTGCTGAAGCAGATCTCGGAGATGACCGACGGGCGGTATTTCCGGGCGACCAATAACGCCAAACTGAGGCAGATCTTCCAGGAGATCGACAAGCTCGAGAAATCGAAGATCGATGTGACCGAATTCAGGAAGAAAAGGGAAGAATTCCTGCCGCTGGTCCTGATCGCCCTAGCGCTGGTCGTTGCAGAGGGATTGTTGAGGTACCTTTACCTTAGAAGCATACCCTGACAGGGACATTGTGAAATGGTGAAATGGTGAAATGGTGAAATGGTGAAATGGTGAAATGGTGAAAAGGTGAAATGGTGAAAAGGTGAAATGGTGAAAAGGTGAAATGGTGAAATGGTGAAATCGTCAATAAATCGTAAATCGTAAATCGTCAATCCAGTCGTAAACCGTAAATCGTAAATCGTAAATTGTTCAAGTTCGCCCATACATATTACTTCTGGCTTTTCCTGCTGATCCCGGCATTCACGCTGGTGTTCGCCTGGTTCGTGATGTGGCGGCGGAATGCGCTTTCGCGGTTCGGGGAGTGGCAGGTGGTGCGGCAGCTCATGCCGGAAGCGTCGTTGCCGAAGCTGGTCCTGAAGTTCGCCGGGGTCTTGCTGGTCATCGCGTTCCTGGTGCTGACCCTGGCCGGTCCGCAAACCGGTTCGAAGGTCGAAAAGGCCCACCGCAAGGGGATCGACATCATGATCGCGCTGGACGTTTCCAACAGCATGCTGGCCGAAGACATCAAACCGAACCGGCTCGAGCGCTCGAAGCAAGCCATATCGCGCCTCATCGACAAGCTGGAAGGCGACCGGATCGGGATCATCGTCTTCGCCGGCAAGGCCTACACGCAGCTTCCCATCACCACCGATTATGCCGCCGCCAAGCTGTTCGTGTCGGCCATCAGCACCGACATCGTTCCCACGCAGGGCACGGCGATCGGCGAAGCCATCTCAAGGGCAGTCACATCTTACGGCGAGACCAAAAACAATAAAGCCCTGATCATCATCACCGACGGGGAAGACCATGAGGGGAATGCGGTCGAGCAGGCCGAGGAAGCCGCAAAAGCGGGCATTTCGATCTACACGATCGGCATGGGATTGCCCGACGGGGCTCCGATCCCGGTATACAACGGCAAGGTGATGACCGGTTTTAAAAAAGACGGCAGCGGCAATACCGTCGTCAGCCGCCTGGATGAGCCCCTCCTCCAGCAGATCGCCATGGCCGGCAAGGGGATCTATGTCAGGGCCAATAATTCGGAGGCGGGACTGAAACCCGTCATGGACGAGATCGGGAAGATCCAGGAATCGGAGATCGAGACCCGCCAGTTCACCGACTACGAATCCCGGTTCCAGTATTTCCTGGCCTTCGCGATCCTCATCCTGATCGTGGATTTGTTTATTTTTGAGAAGAGGACCAACTGGCTGAGCAAGATCAAGCCGTTCAAATAAGGTGTAGCATGAGAACCGTGTTGTTCATATTCAGTCTGATCCTGGTTACCGCCGCATACGGGCAGAAGGAGTACCCGTTGCTCCGGCAGGGTAACAAAGCATTCGGCGCGGGTAAGTTTGAAGAGGCGGAAAAAGACTACCGGAAAGCGCTTGAACTGAACAAGGAGTCGTTCCCGGGACAATTCAATCTCGGAACGGCCGTTTATCAGAAGAAGAATTACAAGGAGGCGGAAACCATTTACAGCACCCTGGCAGGCAAGAACCTTGACAAGGGAACCCGGGCGAAGATCTACCACAACCTGGGCAACTCGCTGCTGGAGGACCAGCAATACGAAAAAAGCATTGCCGCTTACAAGAACGCTCTTCTGAACAATCCGTCCGATGTCGACACGAAGTATAACCTGGAGTATGCGAAGATGATGCTGAACAAGCAGCAGCAACAGCAGCAGCAACAGCAGCAGGATCAGAAAAAGGACCAGCAGGACAAGAAAGACCAGCAGCAGAACAAGGACCAGAACCAGCAGAAGCAGCCGCCCGACCAGAAGAAGATATCGAAGGAAGATGCCGAGCGCATGCTGGAAGCGATGAAGAACGACGAGAAAAAGACCATGGAAAAGGTCAACAAGGAGAAAGCCCGCGCCGTGCGGGTAGCCGTTGAAAAAGACTGGTAAACCCAACGATATGCACCGGAATGCGTTATATCTCACGATCCTCCTTCTCCTGTCCGCCGCAAGCGGGTTGAGGGCCCAGGACGTCCAGTTCACGGCCTCTGCGAAACCCGTCGTCGCGGAAGGGGAGACCTTCAGCCTGACCTACACCGTCAACGGGCAGGCTTCGGGGTTCAAGGGCCCGAGGATCAACGGGTTTGATGTGCTTTCGGGGCCCAACAGCTCCACCATGTCGAGCATCCGGTCCATCAACGGCCGCACCTCCATGACGATTACCTACACCTTCACTTACTTACTGCAGGCGGTCAAGGAAGGGTCATACGATATTCCGGGGGCGACGGTAACCGTAGAACAGAAAACCTACACCTCCAATCCCGTCACCGTCAAAGTCGTCAGGAACGGGAATGCGGCCGGCAGCCCCCCGGGCCAGCCCGGCAGCCCGTCGCAGCAGGCCCCGGCGCAGCCAGGAGGCAACGACGTATTCGTGAAGGCGTTCGTCAGCAATGACAACCCGTTGATGGGCGAGGAGGTCATCGTGACCTATAAGATCTACACCCGGGTGCAGATCGCCCAGCTGAACATCAACAAGATCTCTTCCTTCCAGGGATTCTGGTCGCAGAACCTGCTTGAGGAAAACGACAAGCTGCAGCAGTCGAGGCAAAACATCGACGGCGAGGTCTACACGGTGGCGGAGATCCGGAAGGTGGCCCTGTTCCCCCTGAAGGCCGGCCGGCTGGTGATCGAGCCGCTG
>DAIRDK010000222.1:0-4531 GCA_036796175.1 Bacteroidales bacterium
TACCTCGATGTGATGGATGCCCAGCGGATGCTTTATAACGCGCAAATCAACCAATCGCAGGAATTTACTTACCAGATGCTGAGCATCGTTGACCTGTACCTGGCGCTTGGCGGAGGATGGAAGTGACAAATCATGACCCTCAAAGACATCCAGCGGCTGTATGAACGCATCGGCGAGGACATCACCAAAGGCCGTTTGCTCGATGCTCTTCAGGACCTGAAGCGGCTCCTTAAAGAAGCTGCCCGCAAGGATCTGGCCACGGAGTGGGAAACCCTGGATGAGACCTACCGGAACCTTCTGAAATATGCCTTTGAAGGATACCAGGATCCGAAACAGCATTCGATCCTGAACAGCTTGTCTGTATCCGTACTGGCGATGGCCGACGACCTGTTCAATACCCTGATGCTGCGTTTTCTTCCGTTTAAACGAGGGGAAAAAGCGAAGCTTACGGCCATTTTCGGGGAAGATCCGTTGGTGATCTCCACCAGGATCGAAGAGTTCCTCCTGAACCGGCAACTGGACCAGCTGATGGAAGACAGCTCGATCCAACCTGGTGAAGATACCCCCGCAGAGAGCATGCACAATGTATTTGAGCTGATCTGGCTCACGGAGAAAACCCGGGACTATCATGCCGGGCTGATCCGGAAAGTGAACGATTCGGACCATGTCACCTGGCCGGAAAAATGCCTGATCGTCTCTGCCCTTACGTTAAGTGTGTTCAACTATTTCGACATCCAGAAGTTCCTCCTGCTGACCGAATTCGTCAGTAAACGGGAGCAGCAAGTTTACCAGCGAGCCCTTACGGGGCTGATCCTGGCACTCATTCATTACGACGACCGCACGGCACGTTATCCCGAACTCAATGAAAAGCTGTCGGAGCTGATGCAGGACGAAACCATCCGGACCGAGTCGGAACTGATCTTCATGCAGCTTCTGTCCGCCCGGGAGACCGAGAAGATCATCCGTGAATTCGAAGAAGAGGTTCTGCCGGAGATGAAAAAGATGATGCCGCGGATCGAGGACAAACTGCAGCTCGGGGAGATCACGGAAAATGCCGACATGGATGAGAAGAACCCGGAATGGAAGGAGATGATGGATGAGGTGCCGGGGCTGTACGAGAAGATCGAACGGTTCTCGCGCATGCAGATGGAAGGATCGGACGTCTTCATGGGGAC
Organism: Bacteroidales bacterium; assembly: GCA_036796175.1. Classification (GTDB taxonomy): domain Bacteria; phylum Bacteroidota; class Bacteroidia; order Bacteroidales; family FEN-979; genus DAIRDK01. Next base: position 1,176 of record DAIRDK010000222.1, read on the forward strand.
CTTCTCAATGCTTAAGCGGTTCGATTTCTTCAATCCCATGGCCAACTGGTTCCTGCCTTTTTACAAAGAGAACCCGGTGCTGGCATCCAGCTTCCCCCCGGGAGACCCTTACCACGAACGACTCTTCGAAGGCCTTGAAAAAGCATTCTACATCTGTAATTCCGACAAATACTCCTTCGCCCTGAATTTCGCTGTGATCCCGGCGCAGCAGCGTTCGATGATCGTATCCTATTTCGAAGCGGAGCTGAGCCAGATGAAGGATTTCGCTACCGAAGAGCAGCTCCTCGACCAGAGCCTCGTTTCCAATTCGGTGATCATCCAGTATATCCAGGACCTTTACCGGTTCTTTAAGCTGTTCCAGGCCCGGCAGGAATTCACGGATGTCTTCCAGGGTAAACTGCAGCTGCGTAACCTGAGCTTTTACAAGAAGTACCTCGAACGCAAGATCTTTGTCGAACGAGTGGCGGCTTTTCATTTCGACAAGGAACACTGGGACGAGGCCATTCCGGTGTTCGATCACCTGCTTGAGACCTCCGAACCCCGGGCCGACCTGTACCAGAAAACCGCATATGCCCACCAGATGCTGGGCAATTATCGGGAAGCCATCAGTTATTACCGCAAAGCCGAACTGTTTGACACGGACCAGCAGTGGATCCTCAACAAACTGGGGTGGTGTCATATGAAACTGGATGAGTACGACGAGGCGATCCGCTGCTTTGAACAAGTGCTCCGGCTCAATCCTGATGATCCGAAACTGCAGGGACAGATCGCCCAATGCTATATCCAGAAGCATGATTATGCCTCGGCTTTGCAGATCTACACCCGGTTGCGCTTCTTTATGCCATCCAGCATGAAGGTGCTTCGCCCAATTGCCTACTGCATGTTCGTCCTCGGCAGGCTGGAGGAGGCCGAGGAGATTTACGACGAAGTGCTGGCCGGCTCCGGCAAAAAGACCATGTACGATTACATGAACGCAGGGCACGTCAAGCTCTGCCTGGGCAAACGGCGGCAGGCCGTGGAGCTGTACAAGCTGTCCGTGATGGGTATCGACACGCCCTGGACCCCCTTCTACCAGGCCCTCGACGTGGACACTCCCTGGCTCATTAAAAACGGCATCAGCGAGGAAGAGATCCCGCTGTTGAGGGATTTTTTGATGTACCATTTGTAGGTGACAGGGTAACAGGGTGACAGGGTAACAGGGTGACAGGGTAACAGGGTGACAGGGTAACAGGGTAACAGGGGAACAGGGGAACAGGGTGACAGGGTGACAGGGTACAAGGGGGATTACTTTGTGTTTCAGAAAAAAAACCTTAATATTGCTAAAAGCAATGTGGTTATCTAAATCTGTCGCCATGAAAAAATCGTTACTTTTTCTCATATTGATCGCTTTCGCCATGGGCGCGGAGGCTCAAACAAGGCATTTGACCGACGGGATGCTCCCGGGCCCGCGGGTACTTTACCAGCCAGCAACTCCGGACGGCGTTGCGGGTTATGCACCGCTGATACCCGGTGAGAAAATGCTCAGCTTTGAAACGATCGGCAACACGTGGTACGACACGCAGACTTACAATGCCGGCAACCTGATGAACCGGGTCTGGGAATATCCCGACGGCACGATCGGGGCCACCTGGATGCACCAGGCTGCGACCCCTCCACCCGACCGCGGTTCGGCCTACAATTATTTTAACGGGACCGGCTGGACCGGTCAGGTGCCGCACCTGGGCGGGGATTCACGCAACGGGCATCCGGTATACCTGCCCTGGGGACCGACCGGCGAACTGATCGTCCATTACCAGTACATTCTCAACGACAGCCCGCTCAAGATCCTGCGCAGAGATGTCAAAGGCCAGGGCGAATGGCAGGAGAGCGTGCTAACTCCTCCCGACGGCAACTATTCCCTCGTCTGGCATTCGGCCATGACCAGCGGTGCAAATCACGAGTACCTGCATATCCTTGCGCTGGTTTATGACGATCCTTACCAGGGCCAGGATGATGCGCTGCTGTACTACCGTTCTCCCGATGGCGGCGTGACCTGGGATATCAATGGTGTCGTGATCGACGGGCTTGGACCGGAATACTTCACTACCATCCCCGGACTCCGCTACAACTGGGCCAATCCCGTGGGCGATACGATCGCCTTCTCGTTCGGATTCGACCATTTCGACGGGCTGGTATTCAAATCGACCGATAATGGCGCCAACTGGGAGAAGATCACGGTATACCAGGCGCCCTATACGCCCTTCGACCTGCCGGATCTGTCGCCAACTTACGGCGGAGGCGACGGCAGTTCCGCCATTGCCCTCGATTCCCAGGGCAAAGTGCATGTTGCATTCGGAAGGATGCTGCACATCTATGACATAGTCAGCTCTCCGCCGGGAGGTTGGTATTTCTATCCTGCCACGGAAGGGATCATTTACTGGAACGAGACGATGCCAATCCTCGACTCCACCGCCATCAGCAGCTACACACTTGAAAACCTCATCGCAGGCGGGAACCTGGTGGGATGGGTCGTCCCTGCCGACACCACGATCACCCTGCCGAGCGGCCAGCCGAATTACGGCGTCGGCCTGACCAGCGGCCCCCAGTGGGGGATCGATGCCGACGACAACATGTACCTCGCCTGGGATGCGCTGGCGCCTCTCTACAACGACGGACAGTACTTTTTCCGGCATATTTACGGCAACGCCTCGTTCGACGGAGGCGCAAGCTGGCAGGGCATTAAGGATTTGACAGGCGACTTCCTCTTCTCCTGGTCTGAATGCGCCTACCCGGCCATTGCGCCGGTGGTGAACGACAAGATCAACCTGGTGTTCCAGGAAGACTTCACGACAGGTACGGGGGCAGGCGAAGAGAACTTCATCGATTACCTGGATTTCCCGAAGGACTTTTTTGTAGGGACACCCGAACACAAAGCTCCCGGCGCGCTCAAGGTATCCCAGTGCTACCCGAACCCGGCAAGCGGAGAGGCAGCGGTGAAAGTCACACTGGACAAACCAGCAAATCTGACAGTAACCCTATCCGGCATGACGGGGCAGGTGATAAAGACCCTTGACAAGGGACAGTTACCGGCAGGCGACCAGATCATCAGGATCTCGCTAGAGGGGATTCAACCCGGTGTTTATGTCTGTACGGTTTATGCAGACGGGACACAGTCGGCAAGGAAACTGACGGTAAGGTAAGAAGTGAGCCTGCCTGCCGAAGGCAGGGAGGTCAGGAGGTCAGAATGGCTTGTGGCATGTGGCATGTGGCATATGGCAGGACGCAACTCTGTCACCCTGTTACCTTGTCACCCTGTCACCTCTTAAACACAATCCTCCCGCTAACGCTCCTTCTTCCGTCCGTCAGTACGGCCTGGT
>DAIRDK010000223.1:0-4519 GCA_036796175.1 Bacteroidales bacterium
ATCTCATTGACGATGTACTCCTGCACCTTCATCGGGCCCTTGATGGCTAGGATATCGCTCGGGGTCAGGGCACCGTCGGAAAGGGGTGTGCCTGCCTTGATATAGTCGTTCTCCTGGGCCAGGATCTGCTTGGTCGTGGGGATGAGATAACGTTTCTCTTCACCTGTCTTGGAGGTGATAATGACCTCGCGGTTACCACGTTTCAGTTTCTTGGCAAACGAAACGACGCCGTCGATTTCCGAAACGATCGCAGGATCCGAAGGATTCCTGGCTTCAAACAGCTCGGTGACCCGGGGCAAACCGCCCGTGATGTCACCGGCTTTACCGATGGCACGCGGGATCTTGACCAGGATGTCGCCGGCCTTGATCTTGCCACCATGATCCACGATGATATGGGCACCCACAGGAATGTCGTAGATCTTGATGATCTCACCCGTTGAATCCAGGATATTGATGGCAGGATTCTTGGCTTTCTGGCGGGACTCGATGACGACCTTTTCGTGATACCCGGTCTGTTCATCGGATTCGACGCGGAACGTAACCCCTTCGATAATGTTTTCATAGCTGACCTTCCCGGTGACTTCGGAAAGGATCACGGCATTGTAGGGATCCCATTCACTGATCAGTTCACCCTTCTTGATCTCCACGCCGTTCTTCTTGTAGAGCCTGGCTCCATAAGGAATATGCGCGGATGTGAGGGCGACATGAGTATTCTTGTCGACAATGCGCATCTCAGCCGAACGACCGATCACGATGTCATACTTCTCTCCGTCTTCTTTGGTGTAAGGCACCGACCTGAGTTCTTCGATCTCCAGGACCCCGTCGTACTTGGCCAAGATCCGGGAAGCGCTGGCGATATTGACACCCGCCACACCACCCACGTGGAAAGTACGAAGGGTCAGCTGTGTCCCGGGTTCCCCGATCGATTGCGCGGCAATGACCCCAACGGCTTCGCCCTTTTCGATCAGGCGCCCGGTGGCGAGGTTTCTGCCGTAACATTTGGCACACACCCCCTTTTTGGATTCGCAGGTCAGCACCGAACGGATCTCAACCCCTTCAAGCGGGGAGTTGTCGATGATATCAGCAACGGTCTCGTCGATCTCCTGTCCGGCGCCAATGATGAGTTCTCCGGTCTGCGGATGATAAACATCATGCAGGGTCACACGGCCCAGGATCCTGTCGTAGAGCGATTCCACGACTTCTTCCTGCTTTTTCAGCGCGGTGATGGTCAATCCGCGCAGGGTTCCGCAGTCCTCTTCGGAGATGATGACATCCTGCGAAACGTCGACCAGGCGGCGGGTCAGGTATCCGGCGTCAGCCGTTTTCAGAGCGGTATCGGCAAGACCCTTGCGGGCACCGTGGGTCGAAATGAAGTACTCAAGAACCGAAAGGCCTTCCTTGAAATTAGACAGAATGGGGTTTTCAATGATCTCACCCCCGGTGGCTCCCGATTTCTGCGGTTTCGCCATCAGGCCGCGCATTCCGGAAAGCTGGCGGATCTGCTCTTTCGAACCGCGGGCGCCGGAATCAAGCATCATATAAACAGGGTTGAAACCCTGCTTGTCCTTCGAGATCTGGTTCATCAGGGCCACCGTCAGCTGCGAGTTGGCGTGCGTCCAGATATCGATGATCTGATTGTAGCGTTCGTTGTTGGTAATGAACCCCATGTTGTAGTTGCCGATCACCTCGTCCACCTCTGCGGTCGCATTGGCGATCAGCTTTTCCTTGATCTCGGGGATGATCACATCGTCGAGGTTGAAGGAGAGTCCTCCCCGGAAGGCCATGGTAAAGCCCATGTCTTTGATATCATCAAGGAACTTCGCCGTTTTGGCCGTTCCGCAGACCTTCAGCACCGACCCGATAATATCACGGAGGGCCTTCTTGGTCAGCACCTGGTTGATATACCCGTATTCGAAAGGTACCACCTGGTTGAACAGAACACGGCCCACAGTGGTTTCAAGGACCTTGATCACTTCATGGCCATCCTCCATCAGGTTCATCCTGACCTTGATCATGGCATGAAGATCGACTTTCTTTTCGTTGTAGGCGATGATCACCTCCTCAGGCGAGTAGAAGGTCATGCCCTCGCCTATGACTTTGATATCACCTTCGCTTTTGCGGGCTTTGGTAATGTAATACAGCCCCAGGACCATATCCTGCGACGGCACCGTGATGGGAGCGCCGTTGGCCGGGTTGAGAATATTATGTGAAGCCAGCATCAGGAGCTGGGCTTCAAGGATGGCGGCATTTCCGAGAGGCACATGAACGGCCATCTGGTCCCCGTCAAAGTCGGCATTGAACGCCGTACACACCAGCGGGTGAAGCTGGATCGCCTTCCCTTCGATCAGTTTCGGCTGGAATGCCTGGATCCCCAGCCGGTGCAGTGTAGGAGCACGGTTCAGCATCACCGGGTGCCCTTTCAGGATATTTTCAAGGATATCCCACACGACAGGATCTTTGCGGTCGACGATTTTCTTGGCGGATTTAACGGTCTTTACGATGCCCCGTTCGAGCATCTTGCGGATAATGAAAGGCTTGTAAAGCTCCGAAGCCATTTCTTTCGGGAGTCCGCATTCGCTCAGCTTCAGTTCGGGTCCAACCACGATGACCGAACGGCCGGAGTAGTCGACCCGTTTCCCAAGGAGGTTCTGCCGGAACCGGCCCTGCTTTCCTTTCAGGCTGTCGCTGAGGGATTTCAGGGCGCGGTTGGATTCGGTTTTTACCGCGCTGGATTTCCTTGAATTATCAAAGAGTGAATCGACGGCCTCCTGGAGCATGCGCTTTTCATTGCGGAGGATGACGTCCGGGGCTTTGATCTCGATCAGTCTCTTTAAGCGGTTGTTGCGAATGATCACCCTGCGGTACAGGTCGTTCAGGTCGGAAGTGGCAAAGCGGCCCCCATCCAGCGGAACAAGTGGCCGCAGTTCGGGAGGGATCACGGGAACCACCTTGACGATCATCCACTCGGGACGGTTGTCCAGGCGTTTCTGGGCATCGCGGAAGGCTTCGAACACCTGCAGCCGCTTCAGCGCTTCCGCTTTCCTCTGCTGCGATGTTTCCGTATTGGCCTTGTGCCTGAGTTCAAATGACTCCTTGTCGAGATCGATCCGGGAAAGCAGCTCATAAAGGGCCTCTGCCCCCATCTTGGCCACGAACTTATTGGGATCGGCATCGTCCAGGTGCTGGTTCTCTGCCGGAAGTTTCTCCAGAATATCAAAATACTCTTCTTCCGAAAGGAAATCATACATGTTGATTCCGTCTTCCTTCTTGATGCCCGGGTTGATCACCACGTATTTTTCGTAGTAGATGATCGATTCCAGTTTCTTCGTAGGCAGTCCCAGGAGGGCACCGATCTTATTGGGCAGGGAACGGAAAAACCAGATGTGAGCTACCGGCACGACCAGCTGGATATGCCCCATCCGTTCCCTTCTGACCTTCTTTTCTGTAACCTCAACGCCGCAGCGGTCGCAGACGATCCCTTTGTAACGGATCCTCTTGTATTTTCCGCAGTGACATTCCCAGTCCTTGACCGGACCAAAAATACGCTCGCAGAAAAGCCCGTCACGTTCAGGCTTGTAGGTCCTGTAGTTGATGGTTTCAGGCTTCAGTACCTCCCCGCTGGAGATCTCCAGGATCTTTTCAGGGGAAGAGAGGCTGATCGTGATTTTTGAAAAGCTGTTGGTGCTTAAAGAACCATCTTTTCTAAAGGCCATATGTTTCTTTTGTCAGATGTAACTATTTAACTTACTGCTAATTCGAAGTCCATTAGTCGAAGTTCAGGTTGAGTCCCAAACCCCTGAGCTCATGGACCAGCACGTTGAAGGATTCCGGGATACTCGGTACCGGCATGTTTTCGCCCTTGACAATGGCTTCATAGGCTTTGGCGCGGCCGACCACATCGTCGGATTTGAGTGTCTGGATCTCGAGCAGGATGTTGGCTGCACCGAAGGCTTCCAGCGCCCAGACTTCCATTTCCCCGAAACGCTGACCGCCGAACTGGGCCTTGCCGCCCAGGGGCTGCTGCGTGATGAGTGAGTAAGGGCCAATGGAACGAGCATGCATCTTGTCGTCCACCATGTGATGCAGTTTCATCATGTAGATATAGCCAACGGTCGTGGGCTGGTCAAACCGTTCTCCGGTCAGGCCGTCATTCAGGTAAACCTTCCCGTTCTCGGGCAGTTGGGCCTGCTTCAGGTAGTTGTTTATCTCCTCCTGGGAGGCGCCGTCGAAGATCGGCGTGGTAAAGCGCAGGTTCAGCACCCGGCCCGCCCATCCCAGGATGGTCTCGTAGATCTGTCCCAGGTTCATTCGGGAGGGAACGCCGAGGGGGTTGAGCACGATGTCGACCGGGGTGCCGTCCTCGAGGAACGGCATGTCCTCTTCACGGACGATCCTGGCTACGATGCCCTTGTTCCCGTGACGGCCCGCCATCTTGTCGCCGACCGAAATCACCCGCTTCGTGGCGATGTACACCTTGACCATCTGCAGCACGCCGCTGCGCAGTTCATCGCCGCGCTTC
>DAIRDK010000224.1:0-4475 GCA_036796175.1 Bacteroidales bacterium
GATGTTGCTTTGCGGACATTACAAGGGGATTGATGAACGCATTAGGGAACATTTCATCACCCGGGAGATCTCCATCGGCGATTACGTGCTGTCAGGCGGGGAAATGGCTGCAGCCGTGCTGACAGATGCCGTCGTCAGGCTGATCCCCGGTGTTCTCAACGACGAAACATCCGCTCTCTCCGACTCCTTCCAGGACAACCTTCTCTCGCCTCCGGTCTATACGAGACCCTATGATTTCAGAGGCTACAAAGTCCCTGACATCCTTCTTTCCGGCAATGAGAAAGAGATCCGGAAGTGGCAGCATGAACAGGCCCTTGAGCGGACCAGGAAGCGTCGTCCCGGTCTTCTTAACGATTAACCACACAATTCCCCGTCCCATGAACAGAGCTACGTTGGTCATCGCAGCGGCCCTGTGTTCGATCGCGCTGCACCTTCAGGCCCAGCCCATTCAAAGCAAACAAACCGTCCTCATGGACCGGAACTGGAAATTCAGTTTCGGACATGCATCAAATCCCGGACAGGACTTCGGCTTCGGAATCGCAAATCTATTCGCCAAATCGGGAAAATCGGAGGGCACTGCCATCGATCCCGCATTTGACGATTCCGGCTGGAGAACGCTGGATCTGCCCCACGACTGGGCCGTCGAACTGCCGTTCGTTTTTTCCAGGAATTTCGATGTCCAGTCGCACGGCTATAAACCGGTCGGAGGACTCTACCCGGAAACCAGCATCGGTTGGTACCGGAAGCATTTCAATGTCGGGAAGGCGGATTCCGGAATGCGGTTCTATATCCGGTTTGACGGAGCATTCCGCGATGCGCAGGCCTGGCTGAACGGGTTCTACCTGGGCCGGAATGAGAGCGGGTACATCGGGATCACTTATGACATCACCGATGTGCTGAATTTTTACAAAGAGAACGTCCTCACAGTACGGGTAGATGCCACTCAGTATGAGGGCTGGTTTTACGAGGGGGCCGGCATATACCGGCATGTCTGGCTGGAACAGCGCAATGGCGTTCACATCCCGGAGAACGGCATGTTTGTCTCGAGTCTCATAACCGGCAAAGATGCATTGATCCATGCAGAGGCCACGGTGAACAATGAAACGGAGACAGAAGCAGGTGGCCGGTGGCAGGTGGCCGTGATTGACCGGAAGGGGGACAGGATCGCTAACTCTGAAGCGTTATCGGTAACGATCCCAGCACGATCATCCAAACAGATCAGCCAGATCCTTACAGTAAAGGATGCCAGGCTCTGGTCCCCGGATGATCCATATTTATATAGGGTCATATTTACATTCAAAGCCGGGGAGACCGTTGTCGACAGGTCCACTGTCCGGTTTGGCGTAAGGGCGGTCCGTTTTGATGCCGACAGCGGGTTTTTCCTGAACGGGAAACAGATCAAGATCCGCGGCGTATGCTGTCACCAGGACCATGCAGGGGTAGGCACAGCCATCCCCGATTTCCTTCAATACTACCGGGTCTCCCTGTTGAAGGAAATGGGCGTGAATGCCCTGCGGACCAGTCACAACGCCCCCGCCCCTGAACTGCTGGACGCCTGTGACAGCCTGGGTTTGCTGGTGATGGACGAGCAGCGGCTGCTGAACAGCAGCCCTGAATACGCCGGTCAGTTCGAGCGGCTGATCCTGCGTGACCGCAACCACCCGAGCGTCATCATCTGGTCGATCGGGAACGAAGAAGGTTATATTCAGACGACCGGAACCGGCAAGCGATTGGCTCTTTCGCTGATCTCGTTGCAGGAACGGCTTGATCCGACAAGAACCTGCACCTATGCGGCCGATCTTCCGAACGTATTCCAGGGCATCAACGAGGTGATCCCGGTGCGGGGGTTCAATTACCGCCAGTTTGCCGTTGCAGACTACCATGAGAGCCATCCGGATCAGCCGGTCATCGGCACAGAGATGGGTAGTACGGTTACCACACGAGGCATCTATTCCAAAGATACGGTCCTGTGTTATCTTCCCGACCAGGACATCACTGCTCCCTGGTGGGCAAGCACTGCAGAAACGTGGTGGAAACTGTGTGCGGGTCAACCCTGGTGGTCCGGCGGATTCATTTGGACCGGTTTCGATTACCGCGGGGAGCCGACGCCATTCCAATGGCCGAATATCAATTCCCATTTCGGGGTCATGGACATGTGCGGCTTTCCGAAGAATATCTACTACTATTACCAATCGTGGTGGAGCGACCGGGATGTGCTGCATCTGTCGCCCGGCTGGAATCTGGATGTAAAGCCCGGTTCTCCGGTCAAGGTGTGGGTCAATTCTAACGCCGAACAGGTGGAACTCAAACTGAACGGGACCAGTTACGGCAACCGGAAGATGCCGCGGAACGGGCACCTCGAATGGGATGTGCCTTACCAGCCGGGCAGGTTGGAAGCGATTGCCCGTAAAGGGGACAGAACGTTCCGACAGGCTGTAGAAACGACCGGCGTACCTGTGGCTGTTGTTCTTTCTCCGGTCAATCGCATGATCCTGGCAGATGGCCGGGATGGCACGGTGATCAACGTGACCGTGACCGATCAGTCGGGCCGTGAAGTCCCCAATGCATCCAACCTGATCCGTTTCAGCCTGAAGGGGGATGCGCGGATCCTCGGCGTCGGGAACGGGGACCCGAGCAGCCATGAGGCGGATCAATGTCCCGATGGCGGGTGGCAGCGAAGGTTGTTTGGAGGTAAATGCCAGGTCATCATTCAGGCAGGCCGAACAGCCGGGGAAATCGTAGTCACAGCCCAATCCGACCGGCTAATCCAGGATTCTGTGCTAATCATGTCCAACTAAACCAGATCCCAGCGATGCAGAAACTTGTTCTTTGCCTGCTGTGCTTTATCCAGGTAACTGGTATCCAGTCTCAGACCGACACTTTGAAACAATCTTCCCACAGGCCTTCCGTCGGTCTCGTTCTGAGCGGAGGCGGGGCGAAAGGATTCGCCTATGTCGGGTTGCTTAAGGCTATCCAGAAGGCGGAACTCCCCATCGACTACATCGGAGGATCCAGTATCGGCAGCATTATCGGCGGGCTCTATGCGCTGGGTTATCATCCCGACTCCATTGCGAAGATCATCCGTTCGCAGAACTGGAACGACTTGTTAAAGGACATCACCGACCGGAAATATGTCGCTTTTGAAGAGAAAGAGTATGGTGAAAAGACGATCGTGAAGCTCCCGATCAGGAATAAAAAAGTCCAGATCAGCAGCGCCATGTATAAAGGTCAGGAGATCAACCTTTTGCTGAATTACTATTTCTCCCCGGCGTACCGGATACACGATTTCCACAAGCTGCAGACGCCATTCCTCTGCATGGGGACCAACCTTTTCACGGGAGGGGAGGTTGAGCTTGACAGTGGTAACCTGCCGATGGCGATCCGGGCAAGTATGTCGATACCGGGCTATTTCACTCCAACCGATTACAACGGATACTACCTTGTTGACGGAGGCGTGGTCAATAATTACCCGGTGAAAAATGTCAAAGCCATGGGAGCAGAGATCATTGTGGGAGGCGATGTGCAGTCGGGGCTTTATTCAACCAGGGAGGAACTTGGTTCCCTGACGGCGATCCTTGACCAGATCACTTCGTTTTCCCGGGTGGAAGCGAACCGGATCGGCGACAGCCTGACCAACCTACAGGTCAAATTTCCTCCCGAATACGGCATGATGGATTTCGGGATGTATGACTCGATCATCGCCTTGGGAGAGCGGACTGCCGAGGAGGCATATCCGCGGATCAAAGCGCTGGCAGATTCACTGAATGCGATCCGATACAAGCCGTTGAAATCGTATACAACCCGACCACTTGACACAATCTACATCGATTCCATCAAAGTGGTCGGCAACAAACGGGTCCCCACCCGCTATTTCCAAAGCCTGCTGCGCAGCAAGGACCATTCGAAACTATCGTTGAAGGCACTACAGGAAGACATCCATTACCTGAAGGGCACGGGGTTCTTCGAAAGTGTCGGCTACACTTTGGAAAGCACTGAGAATGGCGCCAACTTGGTGATCGATGCGCAGGAATCAGGTGTGGGTAATCTCTCAGCCGGCGTGCATTTTGACAACGACTACAGCGTGAGCCTGATACTCAGTGGGGCATTCCGGAACATGCTTGGACGAAACACCAAACTATTCGCCGACCTGAACCTCGGGCCCAACCCGAGGCTGCGTGTTGTTTACCTGCTTGGACTGGGGCAGAGGGCAGCTTTTGGCGTCAGCACGGATTTTTACCAGTTCAAGTTCAACCAGTACGACCAGGATGTTAAAACCACGAAATTAACCTACACCGATTACAAGGGGACCCTGTTCTTCACTGGCAACCTGAAAAACATGCTAAACTTCAAGATCGGGTTCGATTATGAGTATTTCAGATTCCGGGCGGACTACCCGGTTGACAGTCTTCCCGATTACTTCCAGGATTTCACCAGTTACGGCACACTCTTTGCCTCACTGGCAGCCGATACGCGGG
>DAIRDK010000225.1:0-4457 GCA_036796175.1 Bacteroidales bacterium
CGATCGGGCCCATGAAGTTGGTAACCGTTGGGAACAGGCTGTCGAAAGCATTCAGGTTCTCCGCGAGGACGAGGTAACCCTGTGAGGGAATAGTAGTCCCTGTCGGGAAGACGAATTCATGTGCATCGTTCTCATCCTTGAATTTCCAGCCCGAGATATCGAGGGTATTCCCGTGCGGGTTATATAATTCGACCCAGTCGCCCGGATCGAAATCATCGGCTGAATGATAATTGATCTCGTTGATAACCAGTGAATCGGCAAGAATACGGGGTACGAAAACGGCAACGATATCTTCTCCGGTGGTCAGGCTGAGCGTAACGGCAAGTGACGTATCTGACGGATTCAGCGTATGGTGCTGCACTTCCCAATGATCGAATTCATAGGATGGATTGGTTTCCATAGCCTCCAGGGCAATGTTGATCCCTCCGAAATACTGGCCGCTGAAGGGAAAATCCTTGAGGACTAAAGAATTGAGCCGGACATACCCGGAGCCTGCAGGCTGAAGGTCTACAGTTACGGGGTAGGGGCCCGTGGTGTTGTAGCATCCATTCATCCCATCCCATACCACCTGGTATCTTATATTGTAAAAATCCCTGATTTTCTGAACATTATCGTTCCACTCAGGAATATTGCCGCCCCACCGTGTGCAATGTCTGGCCATTTCCGGCTGGATGACACTCACCAAGCTGTCGAACAAGGCCATTGCATTTTCGGGTTTATAGCCTGTATTTAACAGATCAACGTACCGGTTGATGTAATATTGCCGGAATCCCTCATTTTCAAGAAGTTTGTTAAGAACGGTCACATGCCCTTCGGGATCCTGCCACTGGCTGGTGAGCGATTCGTGGAAACAGGGTTCGAGATACGGACTTTGGGCCGGGATCCCGGTGTAATTGATGTAATGGCCGAAGGTGGCATCGTCGTCCCACAGAATGTAGCCCCACCTCTGGTGATCGCCTTCCGGGTTCAATCCCCTCCACCAACCCACGTTCCAGTTGAGCCAGTCGCTGCACACCACGAAGGAGTTGATCAGCATGTAGTCGGTCAGGCTGGTCGGATCGTATTGCGACACAACGTAATCGTAATTTGCCTGGTTGCTCATGTCGTGCGTGGTGATGTAGGTGTACAGCGTCTCCCAGTCATTGATCGCTGCCTGCCCGCCGTATTCCGCCCAGGTATTGCCCCAAAGGAGCATGTAGTGCAGGTCGTATTTGCCCTGTCCATAGTAATAGTCAGTGTAGTCATGGTCATCCACTTTTTCGCGGATCGCATAGACCCCCCAGTATTCACCATTGGCATAAATCACGCACCGGCGCGACTTCCTGACATCCAGGTTCTGGCCTGATACAACCGATAGGGTCTGGACAAAGTCGTCGCGGATGTGGGCGCTGCTGTCAATGCCCGGGTAGTTATCATCGCCGGATGCCCTGAGGATGACCCGCTGGAATTCTTCGCGGTCGGATTGGGTGAAAAGTTTTTCCTGCAGTGCAAAATTATACCCCATCTCATCCCTGGTCTTGTAATCGAGACTACGTTGAGGGTGGACCCATGAGTCCTGACCGTGCTTTCCGAATTGCCCGTAACCTGTTGTCGTTCGCACCTGGTTCTCGTCAAAGAATTCGATCGAGCCCACCGGCACCAGTCCTCCGTTGCCGTTCAGGAGGCTTTTCAGGCTGTTGGCCGCTATCGATACCACAGGAACCGTATGGTTTTCGTTGATAAAATACGTGTTGAATTCGATCAGCCCCGGGAGGACGGCCGGATCGCTGCTGAATGCTTTGGCTTTCAGGATTTTGGTTGAGGATATGGTGATTGGCGCGGTAAATGCTGCGGATGAGACGACCGGTTCGTTGCCGTCGAGGGTGTACCGGATGGTAACCCCGGGCTCAGAAGTGGTCAGGGTAACGGTCACGGGTCCGCCATAAAATCCGGCAGGGACATCCGCGGTGGGTTTTAACGTGTACCCGGAATACGAAGTGCTGCCGTTGTTCGAGGCGCCCGGAGTCGGATTCGTAAACACTTTCCAGTTGGAACTTCCGTCCGTTTCCCTGCCCCAGGAATGGCCGACTTGCGTGATCCCGAGGGTCCGCTGGTCGATGATGACAGCCGAAGGATCGGATAGCGCGATGGTTTCCTGCGGCACTTTGGTCTGGGTCAGTTTAAAGCTGGAATGCAGGTTGCCGCCCAGGTATTCGTCACGGCCGCTGCACCAGATCTTCCTGAATCCATGGGCATCGATCGTAACCCCGTCAGGGATCATCCATTTGGTCGGCACCTCGGGATTGTCCGTCAGGTAATATCCAGCCAGCGAAACGACGCTGCCCCCGGCATTGTAAAGCTCGATGAAATCCTCGTATTCCCCGTAGTTATCGGGAAATTTGTTCAGGTTCGAGCAGGAATACTCGTTGATCACGATCTGAGCAGGTGAATGCCCGATCATCAATACCCATACAAGAGGTAGGATGAGATGCTTCATAAGTGCTGTTTTTCAGGGAGATTGCCGGCCGTTTCCAAATCGGGCGTAAAGGTAATTATTTTCTGTTCCACAATGTAAAGATGCAATCGGGGATCTCATTATTTTGCAGATAGATGCCTCTTACGGGATCGGTTTCATCCGCTCCGCCGATGAGCAAGGATCCGCCGTTACCCCGGGCATAGAAGGGCACCAGGCAATTGGTGTGGTCATAGGAGTTATATTGCATGCCAGGCATGTTCCCGGTCCCGTTATCGATGACCGGCGTAAAGGGAGCACCGCCCCACAGGTTCCCGCTTTCATGATCGGCGGTCACGATCACCAGGGTTTCGTCCCAGGAGGAATTCGATTGCACCCAGGCAATCACCGTTTCGATCGCATCCCGGAAGGATTTCATCTCCTCGAGCATACGGCCCTGCTGGTTGGAGTGATTGGCCCAGTCGATGGCCCCGCCTTCGACCATCAGGAAAAAGCCGTCCGGATTGTTATCGAGAATGTTCAGCCCGCCTTGTACCATTTCGGCTAAGGTTGGAACGCCGGCATTCAGGGGAGTTGTGAAGGGAGGTGTGAGATCCGATTCCCGTACCCCCCCCTTGCGTCCCTCCTGCAAGGTGCTGTTCACTTCCGGGCAAACGAGAACCCGGTTGGGTGTTGATCCTGATGAGAGCTTGCGAATGTCATCGAGTTTGGTCAGGACCGTCCAGCCGTTCATTTTTCCCGGATTAGCCCTGAGGGCCTGCCACAAGGCGCTGTCGCCGACATACCCGGCGTTGGTCCAGTGATCACCTAAGGGGAGACCGTCGTCGTCGAATTCAGGATTTCCGCAACCCATCACCACATCGCAACGGCTTTTGAACAGGATGTCCTTCGCGATCTGCGGGTAGTTGCTGCGGGACCTGTTGTGGACCAGGAACCCGGCCGGCGTGGCATGGCTGAAAGGTACCGAAGTGATCACCCCGGCTGACTTTCCGATGCTTTTTGCAAACTCGGTGAGATTCATGACCGTGTCGCCGGTGGCCGATAACCCGACCGTATTTAACGTCGTTTTAAAACCCGTTGCCAATGCCGTGGCGGCCGCTGCCGATTCCGTGTATTCCTTCGAGAGGTAAGCCGGATCCGACCAGGCCAGGGCCGGGTCATACGAGGAGCCTGCAAAAGTGGTGGATACAGCCGCTTTGTATGGGAAGGCATCCAGCGGTGAGGGTCCGAAGTAGTAATCGGCGGCCAGCACGCAGTTATATCCCATCCCGTCGCCGATCATGAGAATGACGTTTTTGGGAGGGGCGGGGGTGGAGATCTTCTGGCATGCAGCAGATAGTGCGATGCACAGGAGGAGGACGGCAGATATGAGGCGGTTTGTCATGGTCGTTTTCGTTGTTGGGGCGGGTCCCTGACTCGCCCGGTCTCTTGGGGCGGGTCCCTGACCCGCCCTTACTATCTCTGTGGGCGGGTCACGGACCCGCCCTTACTATCAGTTGGCGTGTTGTTGTTGTGATACCTGTGTTGATGCGGATGATGTAGATCCCTGATGCGAGTCCGCGGATGTCGATGGGCTGGCCGGGGAGGTAGTCGGACTCAGCCAGGATCCGGGTTCCCAGCATACTGATGATCTCGATTTCCGGGATTGGCCTGGCCGGGTCAAGTCCCGTAATATATACATATGTCGATGCAGGGTTAGGCGCGACGGTGACATGCCAGCCGTCGGCCAGCGGACCGGTTCCCGTAGTCCAGCAATGCCCGGGTATGTTATTGTCAAGCCACTCCAGCCGGTTGTCGATCCATTGTTTCATCGACTCGATCTCTCCGCCGTAGCTGGTCGGGTAGGGCCAGGGATTGGGCCAGACGTAAACGCCGAGGATCGGCCATACTAAAAAATTGCGTTGCTGCGCCGCATCCAACACGGTCGCCATGGAATCGATCCAGGTATTCACCGATTCATTGCTGAGAAATGAGCCTCGTGCTTCCTGCCACCTGCAATTCAGGT
>DAIRDK010000226.1:0-4450 GCA_036796175.1 Bacteroidales bacterium
TACGATCATTTGATAAAAATCTATCCCGATCCTGTCACCACCCAGACTGTAGGCAGGAATAGAGTGAATTATACTACATATTCTAAGGAAGCATCTTGTCCATCCTGGATAAACCGGGAGCAACCTGATCCGGGTGATTTATTGAGCCAAATGGAATCAAGGTCACACGATATTTCAGAAACTCAAACAGAAATTGAGGCCCTAATTGATAACGGCAATACTGAAGACCTGAACATTGAAGTCCTTCTTGCGTCACCGGATTCATCTGCTTCTGTTTACAATACTCTGCTAATGGTCTCCCCACTCCTTTCTGATACCGTTATGATATCGGCAGTTGAAAATGAGGCTGCCATACCTAATGCCATGCTCAGGGATGTTCTGGTCGCTAACCCTCAATCGGCAAAATCCTCCGCAGTCATGCAAAAGCTCGATGAACGGTTTATTCCGATGATAACGGAAATGAAGGAAGAAGTATTAGAGGGAATAAATATCATCGGAGAGCGCGACGAACTTGAAATAGGTCTTGCGTGTCTTCAGGACCAATTGGGTTTTGCCTATCAGGAATTACAGCGATATTATCTCTCTGATACATCCTGCGGATCTATGGAGGATATTGAATCCTTACTTATGGGGGTCCATACGCCGGAGGCCAAATACATCCTCTCTGCAAAGCTGCTGAATGAAGGAAGGATCACCGAAGCTGAAACAATCCTGGATTCAGTGCCATTGCTGTTTGAACTTAATGCCCCGCAGATTGAACTCTATTCTGATTTTGGAGTTATGAAGGAATTTTTCCAGACCATTTTAGCAAATGGGAACCATGTTCTGGAATGTGACAGCGCGGGAACCACTTCTTTGCAATCACTGCTTGAACATGACGCATTTACTCCGGGTGCAATTTCAAGGAACATTCTGATCGCAAGAGCAAACCTTAATTATCTGGAACCTGTGAACCTCCCAGATGAACAGGGAGCATCCGGCCCTGTATTTAACCATCAGGGAACACAGGATAACAACCGTATCAGGCTAAATCTATTTCCGAATCCTGCATCCGGATACGTGATTGCATCTTATGACGCGACTTCAGACGGATCATCGTTGGTTCTAATAATTAATGATATCCTAGGTAAGGAACTAATAACCCTACCTCTGTCATCCAATAATAACCAGAGAGTCATTCTGCTCTCCTCTTTAACTCCCGGAACTTATTTTGTGCAATTACAGAATGGAGGGAAGACATTGACAACAGCAACACTGATAAAACTATAACAATATCCCGGAGGCGGGACGATAATCCCGCCTCCTTAAATCATTGCGCTATGAAACAACTTATTTATATCCTAATTTACCTAATGCCAATCTGTTCTTATACTCAAAACTGGCCTAAGGTCTATGGGCATTATTCAAATAACGGCGAACTATATCAAATATATGAAACATATGACCGGGGTTATCTACTGTGTGGCAATTATACCAACTATCTTGATAAAACCATTGGCTGGATAGTCAAAACAGATATAAATGGCAATATCCTCTGGGAGAAAAAAATTGGTGATTATTCATATTTCACACACACCTTCTGCGCCCGCGAAACCAATGACAGGGGATGGATCCTCACTGGTAGAACTTCACAGTTCGATCCCGCAACTGATCCATATGTACTGAAACTTGATTCCTGTGGTAACAAGCAGTGGTGCAATATCTATAAAACCCCTGGTAACATGGATTGGGCAAATGAGGCATACGATCTGGAAGAGGGTGGTTATATATGTCTGATGTCCTTTTATTCCGATAACCTGAATAAAAAGATCTGGCTTTTCAGACTTGATGAAGATGGGAATACACTGTGGTCAAATTACTATCATCAGGACACCAACTACATTCTTGCACAAGGATTCAATATGATCCTTACGACCGATTCCTGCTATCTGATAACCGGCTGGAACAGTACGGAAGTGGTGCCGGGGTCAGGACTCTACTGGATATCTCCATTCTGGATCAAAGTGGATATAAATGGTGAAGAGGTTTGGGAAGCAACCTGGCATGAGTCAGATTTCCAGCATGGTTACATAAACGAATCGGTCGAAAATAATAATGGATATTACATTGGTGCAGGAAATAATGGGGTCAATCCACCTTCGAACCTTTGCCTCTATAAACTAAATATTGACGGAACACCGTTTCAAAGGATTGATATTCTCCCAAACACACTAGGTGCAGACTATTCTACTATCGATTTTCTCCAGGATTCGACATTGGTTTTAGCTGGTGCTTATGGATTTGATCCCGATACTGGAAGCTATTCTATTATCCACATTGCAGATACCGCGGGTTTACTCTTACACGAACACATTCTTCCTGTTGACGACGGTCTTCCTCCAAACAGCTTATTTGTCACCCATGATAATAAAATTGTTGCAACTATCGTGAGAGTTTCAACTGTTCCCGTTCACTTTGAAACCTGTCTCTTCAAATTCAACTCTGAACTTGAATATGATAGCATTTATACCATGCCGATGGCTTACGACACCGTGTGCGGTTCGCCAATAGCCTCCGATACCATTCCGCTGGATTGCTGGCCGGTGGATGTGGATGAACCGCAGGTAATTATGACAACAGACAACTTGCAGATTGACCCTAATCCAGCCCGCACCTCAGCTACTGTAACAATCCCTGAAACTTTTTCAACTTCGACTCAGAGAAATGGACTTACCACAACAAAAGTGCGCTCTACAAGGAATCTGAAAATGACACTTTCGGTCTTTACTCAACAGGGTCAACGTTTGGCGGAAATATCCATTCCGAAGAATGAAACCATCTTAAAGATAGATGTTACTGAATGGGCAGACGGGATCTATTTTCTAACACTTACTGGCAATGCCAAGGTGATTGCGAAAGAGAAGCTGGTAGTAATCAAATAACTCGTACTACCTGCCGGAAACAAATCGTGTCCTTTGTCCGACCTTTTATGCCTTTGTAGTAAATAAAACGGAAAGTGAAAAGTTAAAAACTGAAAGTGGAGAGGCAAAATCTAAAAACTAATAGTTGCTGTACACCATTCTCCGTCACTCCACCTCCACACTCACAATTACATCCGGCTTGAGGCCGAGTAGCTCGCAGGCTTTGCCGTTGCGCTGGGCAATGACGAGATGGCCGCTGGAGACAAAGAGGGCCAGCATCTCCCCGGGGGGTACATCCATGAACGATTTGCTGATCGCCCGGATCCGGTTTGCACGGGAGAGGAAGGTAATGGTGAATTTCCGCTTCTGGACGAATTCCCGGAACAAGGATTCGGTTATGTTGGTAAAGGCATTGCCGTAATTGTCATTGTAAATGACCGCCCCGCGGATGGCGTTGCCGTTCACTACCGGCTTTAACGACAACCGTTGCATCACCCCTTGTTTGGCATGCCCGAGTTCGGCAACCGGTTTCCCTAATGCAAGGTGGCAGGCTACTTTGGCGAAGACATCACGTCCGGGAAATGTGAAATAGTCCGAATCCTGGATCACATCGAGCTCGATCACCTGTTCGGGCGGCGTGTCAAAGATCAGGGAAAAGATGCCGTTGTCGGCCCCAATGAAATAGTGGCCTTCATGCACGACAAGTGTGTGGGGCGATTCGATGGATGCTTCTTCGTTTATGCCGATGATATGGATCGTGCCGGGAGGAAAACTGGTGTAGAAGTTCCGTATGACAAAAGCGGCGTGGTTCAGGTTGAACGGGGAGATAGTATGGGAGATATCGACGATGACCGCATTGGGCAGCTGCCTCAGGATCGCCCCTTTCACGGAACCGATGTAGTGGTCGCGCATGCCCCAGTCGCTGGTCAGCGTGATGATCGCCATGGGATTTTGATTACTTTTGCGTATCAAAGGTATATAAATTTTCATGAGCGAAAAAACCATCAGCATCGAATCCTTCCACCCGCTCGAGATCTTCGGCGTCAACGACCGCAACATGGAACTCATCCGCGATGCATTCCCAAAACTCAAAATCGTTGTCCGCGACAATGTCGTCAAAGCTTTTGGCGAGGAGAGCGACCTATTGGAGTTTGAGGAGAAGTTCCGTTCATTGCTGCTTCATTACGAGAAATTCAACCGGCTGACGCAGGAGGACATCATCCTGTTGCTGGGATCGTCAAACGGGGATGCGCTGATGCAGGCCGAAGGGCATAACGCCGAAGTGCTTGTCCACGGCCGCAACGGCATGCTCATCCGCGCCCGCACCCCGAACCAGCGCAAAATGGTGGAATCGTGCGATAAAAACGACCTGCTGTTTGCTATCGGTCCCGCCGGGACAGGAAAGACATATACTGCAGTTGCGCTTGCGGTGAGAGCGCTTAAGAACAAAGAGGTCCAGCGCATCATCCTGACCCGGCCGGCCGTTGAGGCCGGTGAAAACCTCGGGTTCCTCCCCGGTGACCTGAAAGAGAAGCTGGATCCATACCTGC
>DAIRDK010000227.1:0-4443 GCA_036796175.1 Bacteroidales bacterium
CCCGCACGCCCAATCAGCGCAACATGGTGGAATCGATGGATAAGAGCGACCTGCTGTTTGCCACCGGTCCCGCAGGGACAGGTAAAACCTATACGGCCGTTGCGCTTGCCGTAAGAGCCCTGAAGAACAAAGAGGTCCAGCGCATCATCCTGACGCGCCCCGCCGTTGAGGCCGGTGAAAACCTGGGTTTCCTCCCGGGCGATCTGAAGGAAAAGCTGGATCCTTACCTTCAACCCCTTTATGACGCCCTCCGCGACATGCTGCCTACGCAAAAGCTGCTTTCGTTCCTGGAGGACGGCACCATCGAGATCGCCCCGCTGGCCTTCATGCGCGGCCGCACCCTGCAGAACGCATTCGCCATCCTCGACGAAGCCCAGAACACCACCCCCGGACAGCTGAAGATGTTCCTCACGCGCATGGGCGCTTCCTCAAAATTCATTGTTACCGGCGACATCACCCAGGTCGATCTGCCCAAAAACCAGACTTCGGGCCTGATCCATGTACAGTCGGTCCTGAACGACGTGCCCGGCATCGACTTCATCTACCTCGATGAATGCGATATCATCAGGCATAAGCTGGTGAGCAGGATTATACGCGCTTACCAGAAAGAACATTGAATTATGTGGTGGTGTGGTGGTGTGGTGGTGTGGTGTGGCGCTACAATTTGGATTTAAGATTTTTGCGTGCTCTTGAAAATGACATTAACAACTTTTTTGTTTCCTCAATACAAGTTGTTAATTGTTGACTATTAACCAGTTTTGATGATTTAATCAGTTCAAGCCAAAACAAGGTTTCATCGCATTCCTCTACAACTATACACATTTTCGAATAATGTTCTGCTACGGACCTTGCGCGACAGGCGGCCCGAAAGTTTGCAGCCACGGATGTCGCGCTTCTCAGCAATTGCTTGCCTAAAATCCTCATCTCTTCTGAAGATTTAAATTCCCGGTAGAGATATACAATCTGAAGCGCATTAATAACTGTTGCCTCTCTAAAGTAGTCGTTGAACTGAACCTGTTTTTCCATTGCCTCATTTTTCCTATTAATCCGGAAAAGACCCAAAAGGTAATGCAGTCCACCAGTTATTTTTATCAACCACCACACCACCATACCACCACACCACCACAATGCCTATATTTGCAAAAATTAACGAATATGACAAACGTAATCACGAAAACCAACTACACCTTCCCCGGCCAGAAGAGCCTGTACAAGGGCAAGGTGCGCGATGTATATAATATCAATGACAAATACCTGGTGATGGTTACCTCCGACCGTATCTCCGCGTTCGACGTGGTGCTGCCGAAAGGGATACCCTACAAGGGCCAGGTGCTGAACCAGATCGCCGTGAAGTTCCTTGACGCGACGGCCGACATCTGCCCGAACTGGAAGATCGCCAGCCCGGATCCCTCGGTCACGATCGGCCATTTCTGCAAGCCCTACCCGGTGGAGATGATCATCCGCGGATACCTCACCGGCAGTTCGTGGCGCAGCTACCAGAAGGGCTCACGCGCCATTTGCGGCGTGCCTATCCCCGACGGCATGGTGGAGCACCAGCGCTTCCCGGAACCCATCGTCACTCCCACCACCAAAGCCACTGAAGGCCATGATGAAGACATTTCAAAGGAAGAGATCCTCAGCAGCGGACTGATCCCGGCCGACGAATACGAAACACTCGAAAAGTACACCAAAGCCCTCTTTAAACGCGGAACCGAGATCGCCGCGAAGATGGGACTGATCCTCGTTGACACCAAATACGAGTTCGGCAAGGGCGCCGACGGCAGGATATACCTCATCGACGAGATCCACACCCCCGATTCATCCCGTTATTTCTACCTCGAGGGATACGAAGAACGCCAGGCCAAAGCCCTTCCGCAACGCCAGCTCTCCAAGGAGTTCGTCCGCGAATGGCTGATGGAACGGAACTTCATGGGACACGCCGGACAGCAGGTACCCGACATGCCGGATGAGTTCGTGCAACAAGTCTCAGACCGGTACATCGAGCTGTATGAGCATATCACGGGCGAGAAGTTCGTGAAGTCGGATGTTTCGGATGTGCTGAAACGGGTGGAGACCAATATTTTACACTGGTTGAGCAAACAATCGTAGACAGTCATTATTTACGAGGTACGATTTACGATTGACAATTGGATTTACGATTGACGAGTTACAATTTATCTGTGGATTTGGAGATTGTGATCCTGAGGTTGTCTTTGGCCGTCTTAAGACTTGTCACAAAGATTGCAAGTAGCTCGTTTCCTTCTTCCTTAAGCTGGATCAGTTTCTCTGACTTGATCAATTCACATTCTTCGATCAGCATGAGCCAATATAGCGTTTCGTCCATCTCTTCCTCCACGGTTTTGAGTTTATTGATGAAATCCTTCTTGGATTTAGACCTGCAGGCAGAACGGTAATTGGCTCCAACAGAGGATGCGGATCTGAGGATCTGGTTTGTGAGGACTCGTCCCCAATCAGTTTTGGGAAGATGATCCGTCATTTTGATAATACGGATCGCAAAGTTCATTGTCCGTTTGATTAGATCTTCTTTTTCATGATTATGGATTTAGGTTCCCCTTAATCCGTTTTCATGGTAAAAGGTAATGCACCAGACAGTAAAAAGTTGGGAAATAATTTACAACAGACTAGTTATCAATCGTCAATAAATCGTCAATCGTCAATCGTAAATCCAAATCGTAAATCGTAAATTGTAAACCGTAAATTACCGAATGGCTTTCAGCAAAATCTGCAGATCCGTGATCTTCTCCGGGTATCCCAACTGATTATAGGTGTAAATCAGCACGTTGAGCAACCGTTCGATGATATCGATATTCGAGCAGGGCATGAAGAAGGCTTTCTCGGGATCCATTTTGACCTGCCGCAAAAACAGCTCAATTTCACGGCGGGTGAAGACTGCGCCTTTGTTGAAGGGATTGATATAGAAGAGGACATCGTCATCGGTGGGTTCCTTCAGGCCGGGTTCGGTGAGATAGGCCAGGATAAAGTGCTGGGGCAGGTTGACCCCGTAAACAGGCAGGTTTAATTTTGATGCCAGGATGATATACAGCATGCCCAGGGAGAGCGGGCTTCCGCGACGGGTTTCGAGCAGTGTATTCAGGTACTGGTTTTGCGGGGCGTTCAGGTTGACCTTATTTCCTTCGAACGCATTGACGTCAAACAGGATGTGGTTCATTACCTTCACATTCTCCAGGGCGGTCAGGTTTTCATTGAGCTCCAGCCACATATCCATCCGAAGCTGTTCGATTTTTTGACGGACCTGTTCGTCGTCCAGTTCCGGGTACTGGCTGCGGGTGATCAGGAGGTAGCCTTTCAGGAGGTCGGAAGAGCCGAGCTGAACCCATTCGAGCAGGTCCCGGTAGAGGTTTTCCTGCCGGATGCTCTGCATGATCGCGCTGATGCGCTGCTGCTGCAGGGGATCGAAGGCCTTTTCCATGGCTCTCTCCAGGAACGGCAAGGCTTCCTTCCCGAAACCGAACACCTGGTCCCGGATTTTCAGGTAGGCCGTTTCGTCGGGTTCATCCATCAGGCTGATCAGAGCTCCGAGGCGTTTGATATCGTGTTCGGCGATCATCATACAAAGGTAGGGGCAATTCATGAATTGCCCCAACAATATCAACCAATTCATGAATTGCCCCTACCTTTGCCCCATGAAAATCGAGATCATCAACATAGGCAACGAATTGCTGATCGGCCAGGTGGTGAACAGCAACGCCTCCTGGATGGCGGAACAGCTGAATCTTGCCGGCTTCGGAGTAGAACGGATCACCGTAGTGGCGGACCAGCACGATGCGATCCGGGAAGCGCTTGAGGAAGCCGGGAAGCGGGCACCGGTCGTCCTGATCACCGGCGGGTTGGGCCCGACCAAAGACGACATTACAAAAAAAGCGTTATGTGACTTTTTCGATTCCCGCCTGGTCTTTTCAGAGGATGCATACCGCAATATAGAACGGCTTTTCGGGACCAGGGGATACCGGATCACCGAACCGAACCGCCAGCAGGCTTACCTCCCTGAGAATTGTGTCCCGATTCCCAATATGAACGGTACGGCACCGGGGATGTGGTTCGAGAGACAGGAGACGGAGGACGGGGGACAGAGGACTGGAGACGGGGGACGAAGGACGGCAGTCAGCAGCTACCGGCTGGCTACTTACGTTTCGATGCCCGGGGTGCCGTTTGAGATGAAGGCGATGATGACGGATGAGATCATTCCGCGGTTAAAAGAGCGTTTTCCGACCTCAGCCATCGTCCACCGTACGGTCCTGACCCAGGGGGCAGGCGAATCGTTCCTGTCGGAGCTGATTGAGCCCTGGGAAATGAAACTTCCCCGGGAGATTTCCCTGGCCTATCTCCCCCAGCCCGGGATCGTCAGGTTAAGATTGTCAGGGACGGGAACTTCGGAGGAGGAAATGAAGAGATTAATTGATG
>DAIRDK010000228.1:0-4406 GCA_036796175.1 Bacteroidales bacterium
GGGAAGCGTAACCTTTCCGATCATCCGGCTTTCATCCTCAAGCCAGATGGGTTTTGATTTGTCCAGCCGGTTCCATCGAAGGTACAGCTCGTTCTCGAATTGTTCATTCGTGGGTTGCGGCGGTTGTCCGAGCGCACCGAATGCAGAGCCTTTGTGGCAGGCCAGCTCTTCGAGGTCGATCACCTGGCACCCCAGTTGCTCAATCCACCGGAGTAACCCGGTCTTCCCGCTCCCGGTATATCCGCCAAGAACGATGATCGTTGCCGCCTTGTCCAGGGCCTCCCTGATGTGTCGGCGGTAGGCCTTGTATCCACCTGTTAACAACCCCGCTTCATATCCTTCCTGCTCAAACAGGGCGGCCATGTGTTCGCTTCGCATACCTCCCCTCCAGCAATGGACCAGTATTCTGGTGTCGCGGGTGACCGTTTTTAACGAAGTAAGGTATTCCGGGATCCTGGCAGTTGCGATTTCGATTCCTTTTTGGATAGCGGTCTCCCGCCCCGACCGGTTATACAAGGTACCGACTATGGCCCGTTCGGCATCGTCGAACAAGGGGATGTTTAACGCACCGGGGATATGTCCCTGGGAGAACTCCCCCGGCGAACGCACATCGATCACAGGAAGCGACGCTGCTTCTTTCAGAAAGGCTTCGGGGTCAAGGATTCTGGCCATGAAAGGGAGACTGGTATACAAAAGTAGGCAAATTGCCGGTTGGAGAGAAATTCGTATCTTTGCGCCCTCTTTTCAGGCCAGGTCATGAGTGACTTCATCCATCACGAATGCGGCATTGCACTGGTCCGCCTGCTCAAGCCGCTCGAGTTCTACCTTTCGAAGTACGGCACAGCTTTCTATGGGCTCAACAGGCTGCACCTGCTGATGCAGAAACAGCACAACCGAGGACAGGACGGGGCCGGGATAGCCTCCCTGAAACTAGGCATGGAACCTGGCAGGCGGTACATATCAAGAATCCGGTCCAACGCCGACAGCCCCATCAAAGAGATCTTTTCAAAAATCGGAACCGAACTGAAAGAGATCGAAGAGAAATATCCACAGCGGCTGACCGATACCGACTGGCTGAAAAACAACCTGGATAGTTACGGAGAACTTTACCTGGGCCATCTGCGTTACGGCACATACGGCAAGAACACCCTCCTGAATATCCATCCGTTCATCCGCGAGAACAATTGGAAAACGCGGAATCTGGTCCTGGCAGGCAATTTCAACCTGACCAACATGGATGAACTGTTCGAGCGTCTCATCGACCTTGGCCAGGATCCGGTTGAAACTTCAGATACGGTGACCATCCTCGAGAAGATCGGTCATTTCCTGGACGAGGAAAATGAAGTGCTTTTCAGGAAATTCAACAAACAAGGCCTTTCCAACCGGGAAATTTCCACGGAAATAGCCAAGCACCTCGATGTGGCCAGAATCCTCGGACAGGCAGCAAAAACCTGGGACGGGGGATACGTCATTGCCGGATTCTTCGGTCATGGCGACAGCTTCGTAATGCGTGATCCGTCAGGTATCCGCCCTGCGTTTTATTACTCCGACAACGAGATCGCCGTCGTGACAAGTGAACGGCCCGTCATCCAGACAACGCTTAATGTTGAAGCAGAACAGATCAAAGAACTGAAGCCAGGTCATGCCATCATCATTAAGCAGGACGGCACGGTTAAAGAGGAAAAATTTACCAAACCGCTTGAACGGCGATCCTGTTCATTTGAACGGATCTATTTTTCGCGTGGCACGGACAAAGACATTTACCGCGAACGCAAGAACCTGGGTAAATTCCTGGCGCCTGCGATCCTCAAGGCGGTCGATTATGACATTGAGAACACGGTGTTCTCGTATATCCCGAACACAGCTGTCGATGCCTATTACGGTCTGACGGAGGAAATCGACGAGTTCTGTACCCGGGTCAAGAAGGAGAAGATTCTGGGTCTTGCAAAAACACCGACAGCCGAAGAACTTGACCGGATCATGCAATTGAAACCAAGGGTTGAAAAGGTTGCGGTTAAGGATGTTAAGCTCAGAACCTTTATAACGCAGGACAGTCATCGTGACGATCTGGCTGCCCATGTCTATGACATCACCTACGGAAGCATTCGTAAAGGGATCGATAACCTGGTCGTTCTCGATGACTCGATCGTCCGGGGCACCACGCTCAAGCAGAGCATTATCAGGATCCTCGACCGCCTGGGGCCGAAAAAGATCGTGATCGCCTCATCGGCCCCCCAGATCCGGTATCCCGACTGCTATGGGATCGACATGGCCAAACTGAATGATTTCATTGCTTTCAAGGCTACCGTCGAATTGCTTAAGGACACCCGGCAGGACCATCTCCTCAATGAGGTTTACAACAAATGTAAGCAACAGTTGCAGTTGCCAGCGGAGGAAATGATCAATCATGTCAAAGAGATCTACGAACCCTTCACCCCTGAACGGATCGCCGAAAAGATTGCAGAACTCGTCACGCCTCCCGGCAACAAAGCCAATCTGCAGATTGTTTACCAGTCGATTGAAAGCCTCCACGCTGCCTGCCCGGGGCATACAGGGGACTGGTACTTTACCGGCAATTATCCGACACCGGGGGGGAACAAGGTCGTTACCCGGGCGTTTATCAATTACATCGAGGGAAGGAATGTCAGGGCTTATTGACCCTGGCAAATGAATCGCCGATCTTTTGAGCGATGAGGATGAATTCCTCCTGGGGGATCTTCAGTTTCGGCTTTTTAAAATCAATATCATAGATGGTCTGAAGGGGAACCAGGTGGATGTGTGCGTGAGGGACTTCGAGACCTACCACCGCAATTCCTATCCGCTGGCACGGGATGACATTCTCAACCGCAAGCGCCACTTTTTTTGCAAACAGGAACAGCTCCATGTAATCGTGGTCTTCGATGTCGAAGATATAATCCTTCTCCTTCTTGGGGATTACGAGGGTATGGCCGACCGCCAAAGGATTGATGTCGAGAAAAGCCAGGAACTTTTCATGTTCTGCCACTTTATAGCAAGGGATCTCTCCTTTTACGATTTTTGTGAAAATGCTTGACATAAAACTCGAATTATCTGGTGATTTCCAGAATCTTAAAGGTAATTGCGCCGGCTGGGATCGCGATCTCTACCGTTTCACCGATCGTCTTGCCAAGGATGCCTTTGGCTATCGGTGAATTGACCGAGATCTTGCCAAGCTTAACGTTCGCCTCATTCTCAGGGACCAGCGTATAGCTGACCTCGTGGCCATTGGTGGTGTTCTTCAGGCGTACAGTTGAAAATATCAACACCCTCGAGTTGTCGAGTTTTTTCTCGTCCACAAGCCTGGCGCTGCTAAGCACTTCCTGGAGTTTCGAGATCTTGATCTCCAGCATGGATTGAGCCTCTTTAGCCGCTGCGTATTCCGCATTCTCCGAAAGATCTCCCTTATCCCTGGCCTCGGCAATCTGC
Organism: Bacteroidales bacterium; assembly: GCA_036796175.1. Lineage (GTDB taxonomy): Bacteria > Bacteroidota > Bacteroidia > Bacteroidales > FEN-979 > DAIRDK01. The sequence goes on from DAIRDK010000228.1 coordinate 3,445, forward strand.
CTTGAGATGAGGGGTCGCTCCACCATTACCAGTTGCTGCAGTTCATCCTTGACCTTCTGCAAACCTTCAGGGGTGAAATACTTGATATCGGCCATTTGATCTGGATTTTGACAGTAAATAAGGCGAAAGACCCTTAATGAAGGGTCCTTCCGCCTTTAAAACAAAGATAATGAAATAAATGACTTTTTTTAGGCTTTGCTCTTAAAAATTAAGTTTTAAACCTACGGTATGAACTCCTGCAAAGGGATTCGTAGCGCGGTACGAGTATTCGACAGTCATCCCGGTTTCTTTCTCCTTGTTGAAAGGAACGCTGACGGTCACGCCGGCGCTTGGGCCCGTGAATACTGTACCCCGCTCGTCAAGGGTGCTGCTGAACATCCCGTCCTGGTATGTATAGGCAGCGCGTAATCCGAGGTAATACTTCAGGTTATATTCAAGGCCGAGGATGAACTGGTCTTTAGTAAAGGAGTTCGAGTTGAAGTTACCGGCCAGTGTGATTGTATGCATCTCCCCGATATGAAAATCGTAGGAAGCTCCGATTCTCAGCGTAGCCGGCATTTCAAATTTTGCTGAACGCTGCTCGACGGTGAAGAGGTCATCGTCGTTCCCATGGGTGGGGATCACGCCGCGGAAAGAAAGGCCGTCTCCCGAGAACTTCATCGGGGGGCCGACGTTCTTCAGGGCAACCCCGAATTTGATCTGTTCCTTCTCCCCGGTAACATACTGGATACCGGCATCCAGTGCGATTCCAAGGGCACTGGCATCGGAGATCGATTCAGAGATGATCTTCACGTTCAACCCACCATAAATGCTGTTTGAAAATGCCTTGGCGTAACCCAGGTTGATATTCAGATAACTCGGTTTGAAGGTTCCCAGTCCCCCTTCCGGCGAATTCACTGTTGTAATGTCTATTTCTCCGAAGTTCATCGACATAAAGGACGCGGTCAGAACACCTGAACTCT
>DAIRDK010000229.1:0-4406 GCA_036796175.1 Bacteroidales bacterium
GCGGTTGTACATGCCTTCCCCTTTCAGAAAAGTACCGCCCCGTTTCAGGTCGTTGATGATGCTGTCGCGGATCTCCTCATGTTTATCGGAGATGATGAACAAGGTTTTATCGTACGAGAAACCGTGCAGGGTGAAGTCGATGACCCTGCCGATCACGAAGATCGTGATCCAGCTGAACAGGGGGATGCGCCAGTCGCCGAAGGCAAGGAAACTTCCCAGCACGATGGCGGAGTCGACCATCATCATCAGCTGTCCGGACGGCAGGCGTGTGTATTTTTGCAGGATCATGGCGATCACATCGCTGCCCCCGCTGGTTGCCTTGGCCCGGAACGTGAAGGCCACGCCGATCCCGATAAAGACTCCGCCGAAAATACAGGAAATAAGCGGTTCTCCCGGCACCAGGGGATCCGATCCGAAGAAATAGTATAACACATCAACATAGATTGATGTTAACACGAATGCCACGACCGTCTTGGCGCCGAACCGCGGGCCCAGCAGTTTGGTCCCGATCAGGGTCAGCGGGATGTTGAATGCCAGTGCCGTAAGACCGATCGGGGTGCCCAGCAGGTAGTGAAGCATGATGGATATCCCGTAAATCCCGCCCGGGACGATCTTGTCGGGGGTGATGAACAGCACGTACCCAACGGCCACCAGGAACGTCCCAACGACGATCAGGGCATAGGATTTGAACCATTTGGCCGAAAAGAGTTTTTCCGGCTGAAAAATCGACTGGATGATCATAACGGAGAGGTTTTCGCAAGCTCATCCAAAAATAAACTAAAATGCAGCAACCCGGAACGGGGTGTGCCGGAATGACATCGTTACCGCTGGTACTTATGAAATTCCCGGCTTCTCGTTTCGTATTTGATCCGGATTTCCTCTTCCTTGCTTTTATCTGAAATATATACGATGGTCTTGCCCCCGTTAAGCACAACAGGAAATTTCTCGAGCAAAGATCCGTCGAGTTGTTTTGATTTCGGAGTTCCAAAATGATGATTTCCCAGATCCACGGTCTTTTTCTTCATGGTTTTCCCCTTTCAAAGCAAGATGTTGACAATATGATAGTAACATTCGAATCAGAGTCCCCCTGGCATTTGCAATTCATAGCCAGGGCGACTCACAAATCAACTCGCGCGGCAATCAAAAACAGCGAATCCTGCTCAGATCACTCTGACGTTGACCGCATTCAGGCCTTTCTTGCCTTTCTCGATCTCGAACTCAACCGCATCATTCTCGCGGATGGTTCCCTGTATGTCCGTTTTATGCACGAATACTTCTTCATTGGTTCCGTCGACCTTAATAAAGCCGAATCCTCTCATGGCATTAAAAAATTTTACTGTTCCAGTTTTCATTTTGTGATGATTTTGATGTTTACCCTTAATTTAAAATTTATATTCATGAATCTCAGGAAAAGGGATGTATCCTGATCACATTTATTTCTTTATTCAGCAGTTTATGGATCCCCTTGAGGTAGGCCCGTTCATCCGAAGTGCAGAACGACAAGGCCGTGCCTCTGGCTCCGGCCCTTCCGGTCCGGCCGATCCGGTGAACATAAGTAGCCGGGGTTTCCGGGATTTCATAGTTGATAACGTGGCTGAGCCGGTCAATGTCGATCCCCCTGGAGGCTACATCGGTGGCTACCAGGACGCGGATCATCCCGTTCCTGAATCCGTTGAGGCTTCGTTCCCGTTTATTCTGGGTTTTGTCGCCATGGATCGCTTCCGCTTTGATCCCGTTCTTGTTCAGGTCCCGGGCCACCTTGTCGGCGCCCCGCTTCGTGCGCGTGAAGATCAGCGCATGATCGATCTCCTGTTCATGCATGACATGCTGCAGCAGCGATCGCTTATCTTCTTTTTTAACATAGTAAACCGATTGCGTAATCAGTCCGGAGACCGATGAATCAGGAGGAATGGAAACAGAGACCGGGGCGTTCAGGATCCGTTGGGATAGTGTCCGGATCTCCGGCGAAAGGGTAGCCGCGAAAAACAGGGTCTGTCTTTTTTTGGGTAACAGGGCCACGATCTTCTTTATATCGTCGATAAAACCCATATCGAGCATACGGTCGGCCTCATCGAGGACGAACCAGCGTATGGAAGCCAGATCCAGGATCCGTTGCGCGACCAGGTCGAGCAGTCGCCCGGGAGTGGCGATCAGGACATCAACGCCCTGTTTCAGCCTGTTCACCTGGGTATGCTGGGGAACTCCGCCATAGATGCAGGCCGTTCTGATTCCCGTGCCGCTTGCATACGATCGGAAGTTCTCATGGATCTGGATGGCCAGTTCACGGGTCGGCGCCAGTACCAAAGCCCTGATCCCCTGTTTGCGGCCGGAGGCTTGTTCCAGCAGGATCATTTGCAGGATGGGAAGCGCAAAGGCTGCTGTCTTGCCTGTTCCGGTCTGTGCGCAGCCGAACAGGTCTTTCCCGTCGAGTATATGCGGAATGGATTGGTGCTGTATGGCAGTCGGGGTCGTGTAACCTTCCCGCTTTACAGCATCGAGAAGGGATTTCATGAGATTTAAATGTTCAAAAGTCATAATTAAATAAGTAAATAATATTATATTAGGTAACAGGAATGGGGGCCAGTAGACAACTGCTATCGGCAGGGTCCCATCGTGACTTTAATGAAAAGGGTTGAATTTACTGAACAATAGGAGGGAATCGTAAAGGCCAGAAGAACTACGATCTTCAAAAAAGCCTACAAATATACGAAGAATAACTCATATTCAACATTTTATTTTTGAATGCGCGGAATAATCGTACCTTTGCGGACTGAATCCTCCGGATGAACAACACCCCCCAGCTGACCCTTCCTGCCTTTTTTGCACAAACCGTCAGTAAACATAAATTGCGTTATGCGATGGCGCTCGTGGGAGAAACGCACTTCACCTATGATGAACTGGATCGCAAGATCAGGTCGTTGATGCGTTTGCTTGAAGAGCTGGGATTTCAACCCGGCGACCGGGCTGCGATTCTCAGCACGAACATGCCGAACTGGGCTGTTTCCTATTATGCCATTACGTTCATGGGCGGTGTTGCAGTTCCCATTTTACCTGATTTTCACCAGTCTGAGATTGAAACGATCCTGACTCATTCCGAAGCCGGGGTCTTGTTTATTTCAGATGCCCTTGTAAAAAAATTCGGTTCCCTGTCTGTAAACCATCCACTGGTTAAGATCAGGACAGAAGATCTTTCGATCCTCGGCGGAGCAGATCCTGGCCTCGTGTATTGCCCGGGCGCCACGCCTTCAAAGGAGTATCCTGTCAGTGAACATGATCTTGCTGCGATCATCTACACTTCAGGGACCATGGGGAAATCAAAAGGCGTTATGCTGACGCACAGGAATCTTTGTTTCACGGCAGTGAAGAGTGACCGTGTCCAGGAAATCACTGAACACGACCGGTTCCTTTCCATCCTTCCCCTGTCGCATACATACGAGAACACGATCGGGATGATCCTGCCGATGCTGAAAGGCGCCTGCATTTATTACCTCGGGAAGCCTCCAACGCAATCCGTTCTTTTGCCGGCCCTGAAGGAGGTCAGGCCGACCATCATGCTGACGGTTCCACTAATCATCGAGAAGATCTTCCGGAATGTCATCCAGCCAAAATTCAAGAGCCATTTTATTCTTCGGCAGTTGATCCGGATCCCGTTGACCCGAAAGATCCTGAACAAAGCAGCTGGCAGGAAACTACTTGAGACTTTTGGCGGCGAACTCCGCTTCTTTGGCATCGGAGGGGCCAAACTGAACCGGTCGGTTGAAAAATTCCTGATCGAAGCCCGGTTCCCTTATGCGATCGGTTACGGACTCACCGAGACATCGCCCCTGCTTGCCGGATTTAATCCGAAAAATTTCCGTTTACAGGCAGCCGGCAAACCGATCGAGGACATCGAGCTGATCGTTCATGATCCGCACAAAACCACCGGGGAAGGGGAGATCTGGGCCAGGGGGCCCAATGTGATGAAGGGGTATTATAAAGAACCGGAACTGACCTCCGGGATCCTGACCCGGGACGGCTGGCTGAAAACGGGCGACCTGGGCATCTTCGACCGGGACGGGTACCTGTATATCAAAGGCCGTCTCAAGAACATGATCGTTCTTTCGGGAGGCGAGAACATCTATCCGGAGGAGATCGAATCGGTGATCAATAATTTCCGCCATGTGCTGGATTCCCTCGTTCTCGAGCAGAAGGGAAAACTGGTCGCCCTGGTGCATTTTAACCGGGAAGAGATAGAGGAACATTACAGCCACTTACGAGATGAATTCAGGAATTTTGTTGAATTGAGGCTGGACGAACTCAGGATCGAACTCCAGCACTATGTCAACCACCGTGTGAACAGGTTTTCACAGGTCCAGATGGTGTTGCTGCAGCCGGAACCTTTCGAAAAAACAGCCACCATGAAAATA
>DAIRDK010000230.1:0-4393 GCA_036796175.1 Bacteroidales bacterium
GATGCGGAACGCGGCAGCCACCTTCTCTGCCCCCGCGCCGCCGCCGATATCCAGGAAGTTGGCCGGCTCGCCGCCGGAAAGCTTGATGATGTCCATGGTGGCCATGGCAAGCCCGGCGCCGTTTACCATGCATCCTACATTGCCGGTCAGCTTGACATAGTTCAGGTCGTTGCGTGTGGCTTCCACTTCGATGGGATCTTCTTCATCAAAATCGCGCATGGCAGAAATATCAGGATGCCGGAACAGCGCGTTGTTGTCGATCACGATCTTGGCATCGGCGGCCAGGATCTTATGGTCTGAGGTTTTAAATACAGGATTGATCTCGAGCAGCGAAGAGTCGGTGTTTTCGTAAGCGTTGTAGATCGCGTGAACGAATTTCACCATGTTCTTGTATGCATCGCCGGAAAGGCCCAGGTTGAACGCGATCCGGCGGGCCTGGTAAGGCTGAAGGCCGGATTTGGGGTTGACCTCCTCCGTGAAAAGCTGATCGGGGGTTTCTTCCGCCACTTTTTCGATGTCCATCCCGCCGCGGGGGGAGTACATGATCACCGTGAGCCCTTTCTGACGGTTGAGGAGGACGCTCAGGTAGAATTCTGCAGGCTCGGAAGGCCCCGGATAATAAATATTCTGTTCGACAAGGACTTTCCTGACGAGTTTCCCCTCGGCCGTGGTCTGTGGCGTGACCAGCCTCATGCCGATGATCTGGGAGGCGTACTGACGCACCTCCTCGATGGTTTTGGCCACTTTGACGCCGCCGGCTTTTCCCCGTCCGCCTGCATGAACCTGCGCCTTGATCACCCACTTGTCGCTTCCCGTGATGCTCTGGATGATCTCAGCCGCTTTAACCGCTTCATTGACGGTGTTTGCGAGTATGCCCTCCGGAACGGATACGCCGTTCTTTTTCAGGATGCTTTTGCTTTGGAATTCATGTAGGTTCATATGTCACTGTCATTTTTACATGAATCAAAAGTACACGATTCAGACCAATTATCAAAATAACATTGCTAACTTTGCGTTTCTTCCTGACAGCCATGATTATTGCAAAGAACATTACCCGTTCCTTCGGAACCCTTAATGTGTTGAAGGGGATCAGTCTCGAAATCGCCAAAGGGGAGATCGTCTCCATCGTCGGTGCCTCCGGGGCAGGCAAATCCACCTTGCTGCATATCCTGGGAACTCTTGACAAACCTGACAGAGGGGAGGTCTTCCTCAACGGGAAAGAGGTCTTCCGGCTCCCGGAACGAAAGCTCTCGGACTTCAGGAACCGGCAGATCGGTTTCGTATTCCAGTTCCACCACCTGTTACCCGAATTCACAGCGCTTGAAAATATCTGCATCCCTGCCTTTATTGCCGGAACAGCCCGGCGGCAGGCCCAGAATAGGGCCGAAGAACTGCTCGATTTCATGAGCCTGAAGGACAGGATGCACCACAAGCCATCCGAACTGTCGGGAGGGGAACAGCAGCGTGTAGCAGTCGCACGGGCCCTCGTGAATGCCCCGGGGATCGTGCTTGCCGATGAGCCATCGGGCAACCTGGATTCGGCCTCAGCCCTCGAACTGCACAGGCTCTTCTTCAGGCTGAGGGAACATTATCATCAAACTTACGTGATCGTCACCCACAACACCGGCCTCGCCGATATGGCCGACCGAAAACTGACCATCAGGGACGGGATCTTCGGGGATGAAGCTTGAACCCACTTCATGGTCGGAACGCTAAAGTCAGTATGGAGGTAAGAAAGAACAGAAAGAAACCGGCAGCCGCGCTTTTGCTCGTTATCCTGGCAATCCTTGGCTTTGCTTATATAACCACCCGGATGCCTGGTTCCGTGGTCCCCATGCAGGACATGCCTGTTGGGGCTCCTGATACGACGAAAGGGAATGTGAACCAGCAGCAGGATTCCGTCTTTCGCAGCATCATGTCGCAGGCGGATAAGATGTTCCGTGAGAAAAAATACGATGATGCGCTGCTGCTCTATGAAAAAGCCCGGGGATTAAAACCGGCTGACGCCACGATTAAGAATAAGATTGTCCAGGCCACGGCCCTGTCGGCTCAGCAGAAAAAGACAGATGAAGAATTTTCGAAACTCATGGCTTCGGCCGACCAATACTTCAGCGCAAAAGCTTACCTGGATGCAAAAGCCACGTACCAACTGGCGCTTAACCTGAAACCCGACGATCCCTATGCCCAGAAACGCCTGGATGAGACCATGGGGTACCTGCGGTCCCAGAAAGCCCAAAACATCCTCTATGATGTCGCTGTGGCCAATGCAGATAAATTTTACGAGGCCGGCGATCTCGACAAGGCCAGGACGGAATACGAGAAGGCCAGCCAGATCCTGCCGGGCGACCAGTACGCCAAAGACAAGATCAATGAGATCCTTAAGATCCAGGTCGACAAGCAGGTGAGGGAAGAGCTCTATAACCAGGCTATAACAAAAGCAGATCAGCTGTATAACCAAAAGAAATACCAGGGCGCGCTCACCGAATACAAAAACGCGCTGAAGCAGAAACCGGATGAACCGTATCCCCAGGAACGGATCCGGGAACTGACTGAGATCCTGAACCAGCTGAAAGCAGTGGATGAGGCCTACCAGAAAGCACTTGCCATCGCCGATCAGTATTTCGTGGTCAGACGCTACCCGGAGGCGAAAACCGGGTACCAGGACGCCCTGAAGATCAAACCGGACGAGGCCTATCCGAAAAACCGCATCAAGGAGATCGACCAGATCCTCGCCGGCGTGCTGCGTGTCCAGGAGGATTACGATAAGTACATCACCCTTGCCGACAGCCTGTATATCGAGAAGAATTTTCTCCGTGCACGGCAGAATTACCAGATGGCTCTCCAGGTCAAGCCGAACGAGGCTTACCCGAAGGAGATGATCGCCAAAACGGAGCAAGGCATGTCGGCGATGGAGCAGGGGCAGAAGGCCATGGATGAGGCCTATGCGGCATCCGTCGCATCGGCCGACAAGCTGCTGGGTGAAAAAGCCTATGACCCGGCCAGGAAAGAATATGAGAATGCACTTGCCCTGAAACCGGGAGAGGCTTACCCCAAATCAAAGATTGCAGAGATCGACAGGATCCTTGCCGGGATCGCTAAACAAAGATCGATCGACGAACAGTATGCGGGCGTGATCAGCGAAGCGGACCAGCTGTTCGCAGATCAAGCCTATGCCGGCGCAAAAACCCAATACCAGGAAGCTTCTGCCATTAAACCGGCGGAACAATACCCGAAGACCAAAATCGCTGAGATCGACGGGATCTTTGCGGAACAGGCCAGGCAGCAGAAGGAATTCGATGACCGGTATGCAGGACTGATCGCTACAGGCGACCGGTTGTTTGCCGCCAAAACCTACGAAGAGGCGAGGAAATCCTATACCGAAGCCCTGGGGCTGAAACCGGCCGAGAACTACCCGCAGCAACAGATCGCGAAGATCGACGCCGCTTTAGGAGAGATCGCGAAGCAAAAGGCCATCGACAACCAATATGCCGGCGTGATTGCATCGGCCGACCAATTGCTCTCGGATAAACACTATGAGGAGGCAAAAGCAAAATATAATGAAGCGTTAGCCATCAAGCCAACGGAAGCGTATCCCAAAACCAGGCTGGCTGAGATTGACCGGATTTTCGCTGAGCTTGCCAAACAGAGATCCATTGACGAACAATATGCCGGTGTGATCAGCGAGGCTGATCAGCTGTTTTCTGCCAAAGCTTATGCCGATGCCAAAACGAAATACCAGGGAGCCTCTGCAATTAAGCCGGAAGAGCAATACCCGAAAACCAGGATCGCAGAGATCGACGGGATCTTCGCTGAACGAGCCAGGCAGCAGAAAGAACTGGACGATCAGTACGCGGCACTGATCGCAACCGGGGACAATTTATTTGCAGCGAAAACATATCCGGAGGCCAGGAAATCCTATTCGGAAGCCCTTGGGCTGAAGCCAGCGGAGAAATACCCCCAGGACCGGATCGCGGCGATCGACGGCATCCTGGGCGAAATGGCGAAACAGAAAGTTCTGGATGATCAGTATGCCGCACTGATCGAATCAGCCGACCGGCTCCTTTCTTCTAAAACCTACGCTGACGCCAGATCGAAATACACCGAAGCGCTGGGGCTGAAACCTGCCGAGCAATATCCGAAGACAAAGATCGGTGAGATCGACGCCGCCCTGGACGCCATCGCAAAGGAACAGGCGCTGGAGGAGCAGTATGCAGGATTCATCGCAGAGGGAGACAAACTCCTTGGAGAAAAGTCGTATCCGGATGCCAGGGCGAGATACCAGTCCGCATCCGGTCTGAAGCCTTCTGAAGGATATCCGAAGCAAAAGATGGCCGAGATCGATGCCATCCTCGGAGATCTGGCCAGGCAAAAAGCCATTGACGACCAGTACGCA
>DAIRDK010000231.1:0-4376 GCA_036796175.1 Bacteroidales bacterium
GATCTATCCTATTGTTACCGACAGCATCTTCTATGGGAAATGGGACCCGAAACCGTACCTTGAAATGAACAAACCCCTGTTCAAGATCGGGAACATGACCTTCCGGCAGAAAGACCTGGTGAATTATATCGCCTCCAAACAAAAAAAGCGTGAAAAGGAGAACCTGAGAGTTGCCGTTGACAAGATTTACCAGGATTATGTGAACGAATCGCTCATGAAATGGGAAAATGCGCACCTGGAGAAGAAGTACCCCGAATTCAAGGCGCTGGTTAATGAATACCGGGACGGGATCCTCCTGTTTGACCTGACCGACCAGAAAGTCTGGTCCAAGGCAGTCAAGGATACAGTGGGACTGAAGCAGTTCTATGAAAAGAACAAGAATAACTACCTGTGGGGCACCCGGGTCGATGCCACGGTTTATAAAGTCAAGGACCCAGCAGCCGCATCCAAGGTCCGAAACTTCCTTAAAACCGGTCTGTCTGATGACGCGATCCTGAAAGAGTTGAATACGGATACCGCCAAGGTCCTCACGGTCGAAAGCGGAAAATTTTCAAGAAAGGACAACCAGTTTGTGGATCAGGTCAAATGGGAACCTGGCATCTCTGCTGACATTCCCGACGGGAAAGGGGTGGCCTTCGTCAAGGTCCGGGCGGTCCTGAAACCGGAACCCAAGCAGCTCAATGAAGCGCGCGGGCTGATCACTGCCGATTATCAGAATTACCTCGAAAAGGAATGGATCCGCGAACTCCGCGCGAAATACCCCGTGGTGGTGAACCAGGATGTGCTTGCAAAAATCAAATAGCCTTGAGGAAAGCGATCTTCATACTGGTATTGATCCCGCTGGTATCCTGTTCCACGTTTTTCAAAAAAAAAACAGAACGTGTTTTAGCCAGGGTAAAGGACGAATACCTCTATGAAAGCGATATCAAAGGACTGCTTTCCCCGGGAATCACGGCCACGGACAGCATCAACATCGTCCGGAACTATATTGACAGCTGGGTTCGGGAACGGTTGCTGATCAGCCAGGCAAAAAACAACCTGCCTCCTGCCGAACTCGATTTTACCAAGCAGCTGGCCGAATATGAGAATTCACTGGTCATCTATGCTTATGAAAAGAAACTGGTGGACCAGAAACTGGATACAATCGTTTCGGATGAGGAGATCGAATCTTACTATAATGCCAACCTGAACAATTTCCTGCTGAAGGAGAATATCGTTAAGCTTCAGTACGTCAAGCTTCCGGTCAATTCAAGGCAGATCCAGCAGGTAAAACGGCTCCTCGAGGCGGATGATCCCTTATCCCTGACCAAACTTTCCGAGCTCTGTGAAAAACAGGCAGCGGATTATTTCCTGGACAATGAAAACTGGATCTCTTTCACCGATGTGTTAAGGGAGATCCCGGTTAAAAGCTATGACCAGGAAACGTTCCTGAAGTCGAACCGCAACTTCGAATACCAGGATTCCGCTTATGATTACATCATCCGGATCCGGGATTTCAAGATCAAGGATAACATTTCCCCGCTGGCTTACGAGAGGTCCAGGATCAGGGACATGATCCTGAATAAACGGAAGATCGAACTGATCAATAACATGCGTCGTGATGTATATAACGAGGCCGTAAAACGCAATGACTTTGAAATCTATTAATTCTGAAGGGGCAAACCGCCGATGAAACACCTGCACATAAAACTCGCCCTGGCATTCGCTTGCCTTGCACTGGTGCTCCCGTCGCAGGCGCAGGATACCTTGATCGACGGGATTGTGGGGATCGTGGGAGGCAATGTGATCCTGAAATCGGATATTGAAGGCCAGTACCTGCAACTGAGATCCGAAGGAAGCATTTCGGGAACGGCCACCACCATGAAGTGCATGATCCTTGACAACCTCCTCTTCCAGAAACTCCTGGTGCACCAGGCGGGGGTCGACAGCCTGACGGTCACCGATACCCAGGTGGATGCCGAAATGGACCGCCGGATGAGGTATTTCATCTCCCAGGCTGGCTCTCCCGATGAGCTCGAAAAATTTTATGGCAAATCCATCGTGCAGATCAAGGCAGAGTTACGGGAGATCGTCAAAGAACAAATGCTGGCCCAGCAGGAAAAAGAAAAAATTACGGATAAAGTGACCATTTCCCCGGCGGAGGTAAAAGCATTCTATAAGAAGATCCCGAAGGACAGTCTGCCTGAAATTCCTTCAGAAGTGGAAGTTGGCATGATTTCAAAGGTACCCCAGATCGGTGAGACTGAAAAACAGATTGCCCGTGACAGGCTGAAAGACCTTCGCGACAGGGTGCTGAAAGGCGATGATTTTGCGACCCTTGCCGTGCTGTACTCCGAAGACCCGGGATCGGCCAGCAAAGGGGGAGACCTTGGCATGTTCCAGCGCGGAACCATGCGGCCCGAATTTGAGGCGGCTGCATTCAAACTGAAGCCGGGAGAGGTTTCCGATGTGGTGGAGACCGAAGATGGGTTTCATATCATCCAGATGGTGGAACGAAGAGGCGAGTATATCGATGTCAGGCATATCCTCATCCAGCCCAGGGTGAGCCAGGCGGATCTGAACAAGGCCAAGCTGTTCCTCGATAGTGTCTCGACGCTCATCGCTACCGGCAAGGTCACATTCGAACAGGCTGTGATCAGGTTTTCCGACGATCCGACAAAGAACAGCGGGGGGATGATGGTCAACCCGGAAACAGGAGACAACCTGTTCGAAATGAACAGGCTGGATCCAAAAGTCTTCTTTGTCATCGATAAACTGAAGGAAGGCGACATATCCACGGCCACCAAATGGGAAGAACGCGGAAAGATCCAGTTCAGGATATACTATCTTAAAAAGAGAACCGATCCCCATAAAGCGGAACTGGGAAATGATTATGCACGCATCCAGCAATGGGCGCTGGCAACCAAAAAGGACGATGTGACCAGGACCTGGGTGCAGGAGAAGGTAAAATCGACCTATATATATATTGCCGACCCCTATACACAATGCGAGTTTGAACATGCCTGGATCCCGGCCAAAGAGGATTAACAGGCACTAATATCAGCTTATGGATTACAGATCAGATGTCGAGGCAGCGGATGCCCTGGTTCAGAAATACAATGCCCTGAAGCATGAAATCGCAAAAGTCATCGTCGGTCAGGATGAGGTGATCAAAACGCTCCTGATCTCGATTTTTTCCCGTGGACATTGCCTCCTGGTCGGTGTGCCCGGCCTGGCGAAGACGTTGATGGTAAATACGATATCCAAGGTCCTTGGCCTTACTTACCACCGCATCCAGTTTACTCCTGACCTGATGCCTTCAGACATTATCGGAACCGAGATCCTGGACGAGAACCGTAAGTTCAGGTTCATCAAAGGCCCCGTCTTCGCCAACATCATCCTCGCCGATGAGATCAATCGCACACCCCCGAAAACGCAATCGGCACTGCTGGAAGCGATGCAGGAAAAAGCGGTGACTGTCGCAGGAACCACCTACCATCTCGAAGAACCATTCTTCGTACTCGCTACCCAAAACCCGATCGAACAGGAAGGGACATACCCGTTGCCGGAGGCCCAGCTGGACCGGTTTATGTTCAATGTCTGGCTGGATTACCCGTCTTTCGGCGAAGAGATGATGGTCGTGAAAGAAACGACCACCGAGAAATCGGTAGAACCCGGTGTCATTCTCCGGGGAGAGGAGATCCTGTATTTTCAGAACCTGGTGAGGAAAGTGCCGGTTGCGGATAACGTATATGAGTATGCTGTGAACCTGGCCTCCCGGACAAGGCCGAAAACGCCTGGCGCACATCAGATCGCTGATGACTATATCATCTGGGGAGCCGGCCCGCGCGCCTCGCAGTACCTGATCATCGGAGCCAAATGCCATGCCCTGCTCAACGGGAAATACTCGCCGGATATTGAAGACGTCAGGGCCGTCGCCGCTGCCGTCCTTCGTCACCGGATCGTCAGGAATTATAAGGCCGAAGCGGAAGGGATCAAAGTCGATGACATGATCCAGGTTCTGGTTTCCTGAAAAATTGTATTTCCACTTCTTTATTATTTCTGAGTTTGCACATCCCAAGGTTTTGGAAAAAACCTAATTTTACACTATTAACCATCCAAGAATTACACCATGAAAATCCTCCGAGTTTTGATCTTTGCAAGTGTTGCGGCCATGTTCCTGTCCACTGGATGCAACAACACGCCTGACAACCAGAACGTGAAGACCGACGCCAAACTTCGTGGAAAGATCACGATTTCCGGCGCTTTTGCCCTTTATCCCATGGCCGTGAGATGGGCCGAGGAGTTCATGAAGATCCATCCTCACGTGAAGATCAACATTTCAGCAGGCGGAGCTGGAAAAGGAATGGCCGATGCGCTCTCCGGAATGGTCGACC
>DAIRDK010000232.1:0-4374 GCA_036796175.1 Bacteroidales bacterium
GCAAGCTGTCGAAAGATTCCAAAGTAGCCGGAATATACCAGGCGGAAGATATTTCAGAAAGGCACCGCCACCGGTATGAATTCAATAACGAGTACAAGGAAGCGTACAGGAAAGCCGGCATGATCCCGGTCGGGATGAATGAAAAGGACAACCTGGTGGAGATCATGGAACTCAAGGGACACCCCTGGTTCATCGGTGTGCAGTTCCACCCGGAATTCAAAAGCACCGTGGCCAATCCCCACCCGCTGTTCGTGAGCTTTGTCGGTGCGGCAAAAAAGCAGGCGGGTGCGCGTTTGTGACAAATCCGTATCTTTGCACCACTTTTTCATTAACACATGACGAACAGGAACACGATCATCGGGTTGGTGCTGATCTTTGCGATCTTCATTGGCTTTTCCTACCTGATGACCCCTTCTAAAGAGGAGGCGGCTGCGATCAAACGAAAGAATGATTCGGCCGCGATGGTTTACCAGTCCAGGCGCGACGCTGCCATCAAAGCCGCTGCACGGGAAAATGTGATGGCCCTCGAAAAACGAAAGGCTGAAGCCACCCGGACAGGAGCCGTCCTGGATAGCGCCCAGCTTGAAAAAATACTCCTGAAGGACCAGCTAGGCCGGTTCTCCAACGCAGGCACCGGGCAAGACCGGCAAATCACCGTGGAAACCGACCTGCTGAAGATCCGGATTTCCGCACTTGGCGGCCATATCCGGCAGATCGAACTCAAGAATTACAAATCGTGGGACGGCCGCCCGTTGATGCTGATGGATTCGGATTCCCTCCATTTCGGATTCTCCTTCTTTGCCGGTAACCGGCTGGTCTCGACAGAAAAACTCTACTTCCTGCCGGTGTTCTATGGGAGCGCCAAAGAGAGCGATTCCCTCGTAGTCGCCGGAACCGATTCCCTGCAGATTGGCATGAGGGTGTATGCCGATGCATCTGATACAGCCATTGACCCCGAAAAATTCATCGAATTCCTGTACACCATCAAAGGCAACGATTACCGGTTCGGATATCATCTGAATTTTTCAGGCATGCAGGATGTGATCGATCCGGCCACGAAATTCCTCCTCCTGAACTGGAAAGAGAACCTCCTTCGCCAGGAGAAGAGCGCCAAGATGGAACGGATCACCTCAACGATCTATTATCGCATAAAGGATGACAATGTCGATAATCTCAAGGAAACCAAAGATGAAGAGGTGTACCTGAAGAACGATAAAGTCGACTGGATCGGGTTCAAGCAGCAGTTCTTCACCACCACGCTGATCGCCGGGGATTTTTTCGCCGAACCCAAGCTGGTCACGCAGACCCTTCCGCTCCAGGGAAACTACCTGAAGACCATGTCGGCCGAGATCGGCATCCCTTACACGCCGGCCGAGACTAAAACCATCGCGATGTCGATGTATACCGGCCCCAATAAATTCTATACGCTCAAGAAATACGACCTGGACCTGGAGAAGCAGATCCCGCTGGGATGGAGTTTCCGTCCCATGGCCTGGATCAACATCTGGGCTGTGATCCCCGTATTCACCTTCTTCGGGAACCTGGGATGGAACTACGGCCTCATCATCCTGATCCTGACGATCCTCCTCAAGATCGTCCTCTTCCCGATCGCATACAAGACCTATAAATCCTCAGCCAAGATGAGGGTCCTGAAACCGGAGATCGACGAGCTGAATCAAAAATATCCGAAGAAAGAGGATGCCCTGAAGAAGCAGCAGGCGACCATGGACCTGTATAAAAAGGCCGGCGTGAACCCGATGGCCGGATGTATCCCGCTGTTGCTGCAGATGCCCATCCTGATCGCGATGTTCCGCTTTTTCCCCTCCTCCATCGAACTCCGCCAGGAGGCGTTCCTGTGGGCGAAAGACCTGTCGTCGTATGATGCCATCTGGACCTTCCCGAACGGATTCACGATCCCGTTCTACGGGGATCATGTCAGCCTGTTCGCCCTCCTGATGACCATCTCCAGCATCTTCTATACGAAGATCAACGAGAACATGATGGGAGCCACCTCGAACCAGCAGCTGCCTGGTATGAAGACCATGATGTACCTGATGCCGGTGATGTTCCTCTTCTGGTTCAACGACTACTCTTCGGGCCTCAGTTACTACTATCTCCTGGCCAACCTGCTTACATTCGCACAGATCTACCTGATCAAGGCAACGATCGACGAAAAGAAACTGCATGCCCAGATCGAAGCCAACAAGAAGAAACCCGTTAAGAAATCAGGCTTCCAGAAACGGCTTGAAGATATGGCGAAGAAAAGAGGATACCCGGTAAAGCGCTAAAGCGCTTTGAATTACGAATTACGAAAGACGAAAGACGAATTAAATTTCAAATTACGAATTGCGAATATCGTATTATCCGGCATTCATTCTTGACTTTGTCGTTTTTTGTGCACTGCCAATCATCCTTACCAGTTCATCACAATCAGAAATGAGGGACTGACTCAGTTTTTCATCCAGCATTCCAGTCTTCATAAGCAGTTTCAGCCAGTACATGGTCTCTCGTGCTTCTTTATAGGCGATAGTAATTTTGGCAAGGAATTCTTTTTTCGATAATCCGCCAACTGCTTCCTCAATGTTCGCACCAACGGAGGTTCCGGAGCGAATAACGTGGGTGGAGATCGTGTACTCCTTCCGGCTCTCGAGGAATTTGCCTAATCTGACAATCCGAACCGAGAAGTCGAAAGCTTTGTCTTGCATTACGTTTGTTTTCATAGTGACATTTTCCCCTTAATCCGGAAAAGGAAGAAAAGGTAATGCAGTGTTGAAAACTTTTCGTCTTTCGTAATTTGAAATTTAATTCGTCTTTCGTCTTTCGTAATTCGTAATTAGCCCGAGATATCGAGCCAACCCCTCTCTCTTCCTGTCGGTTAGCGGATACGAGATGTTGTGGCTCAGGTAATCCATTGCGTCCACGCCTTTAGGGATTTGATTTCGAAAGAAGTCAGGGATTTCAGGAATATGGTTGATGCCGTATTCGAGGGCCAGGTTGAATTTTTTCAGAAACCCTTCCGGAAGTTCCCTGCAGGTAACCCATACTGCGAATACGAAAGGAAGTCCCGTGAACCGGATCCATTCGCCGGCGAGGTCGTACACATAAGGATAATGGAAAGTCAGGTTGAACGTCTTGTCGCCGATGGCGACAAGGGATTCGATATCGTCTGGCGCCGAGGCTTTCCCCGGAGGGAGCGGGATCCATTCGGGGTTGATCTTCCAGTGGTGTTTTGCGAGTACACGTGCCAGCGCCACCGAGGTGCGGGAATCGAAATCGAGATGAATCCGGTTGATCTCATTCAGGGGTTTGGTGCTAAGCAGAAGAACGGTCTTCACATCTGCTTCTGCCCCGATACAGTAATCGGTGACGATTCGGTAATTCCCGATCTCAGGCAGGGCTCCGGCCGGAACCAGGGCCAGGTCCACTTCGCCGGTCCGCAGCTTGTCGGCACACAGCGAGGGGACATGCAGATGAAGTTCGATGTCATCCAGTTCCCCGGATGTCTTGATCCCGAACACGAACGGGAAGGTATTCAGATAGGATACAGCGGCGATTTTCAGCGTTTCCATGAAAATAGGTCTTGTTGCAAATTTAATCTATTAATCCCTATTTTTGCGGAACGTTGAAAACGGGTTTACATACCACTGTTCTGCTGCGTACCGGACTGGCCATCCTGCTCCTGGGAGCTGTCTTTTACAATGTCTTCGGATATTTCGTCGTGTTCCAGGTCAACCGCTCCATCGTCAGGACCGAGATGCGCAGGCAACTCAGCCTCGCCCGGCAAAAGGTGTTGGTCCTGCAGATCTTTGATGCCGATCATGATTTGAACTTCACCCGGGTCGAAGACCGCGAGTTCAAATACAGGGGAGAGCTATACGATGTGCTTTACGAGTCCACCCGGAACCGGGTCACGACATTTTATTGCATCCGCGATACCCGAGAGGAGATCCTCATGGAAGGAATGCGTAAGGCGGCCCGTGCAAAAAACACCCAATCCCTGATCAACAACCTGATCACATTGGCCATGCCCGTTACCTGGGATCCTGATCCAAAACCGGCTCCGGGCAACATCCGATTCCCTTCGCCTCTTCACAGGTTGGTGTTCCGCCCGACAGATCCTCAACTGCCGCCTCCAAAAGCATGATGGTATGGGCAATTCATGCATTGCCCGTACATGACATGTACCAATCGACGGGGCAATTTATGAATTGCCCGTATACTCATTATTCATTATATAATTATATAGATAGATTATGACGAGACAATTAATCATAGCTGCATGGTGCAGCCTCTTATCCATCGTTGCCATTGGCCAGAAGGTAACCGTTTACGACCGCTCCGACCTGCAGCCCGTTTCCCAGGTTACCGTAACAG
>DAIRDK010000233.1:0-4358 GCA_036796175.1 Bacteroidales bacterium
CCGGGGATCGAGTTCAGCAGCGGGTTCAGCAGGGCCTGGTCCAGCAGCACGACCGCAGTGCGCTCATCAGCTTCGCCCTCTTTCGCCAGCTTCTGCAACAGGTCTCCGCAAAACTTGACCTGTCCGACCGAATCGGGAGCGCCGATGATGCGGATCTCCTTTTCGGATGACGCGAACTCATCGCTGATCCATTTCACCTCGTCCGACGGCCATTTCCGGATCCACTCCCTCAGGAACATGCCTGCTTCCTGCTTTTCGTTATTCACATAATACGGATCGGCATCCCACAGCAAGGTGGCTTTCCTGTGCAACCTGAGTTCGGAGATGATCTGTTCCTCAGCCCGGGTGAGCGCGTTGAAACCGGCGAACACGACCTGTTTCCAGCGGATGGTGTGCACGATTTCAGAAATGCGTTCCGCTGTGTGCCTGAACAGCAATCCCTGCCACGCGCTCCCTGCCCCGAGCATCTTCTTCGAAAGCAGTTCGTAATACGTGCCTAACGAATGGTAGAATTTAAGGTACTTCGTCTCGAAATCCGTCAATGGCTGTTTTTCAAGGTTCCAGAGGCTGATCACGCGGGCTTCGTCGAGATAGCTGAACAGTTGCTGCGGATCAACCAGGTAGCGGTCGATCTCATTGAAATCGTTCAGCAGCTGCGGCGCCCAGTGCAGGAATTCATCGAAGGGCTGGGCCTGCTCTTTTTCAACTTCCTTATGGACGGCATAGAGTTCGAACAACAGGGCGAGCGACCCGGCTTCGTGCAGTCCGCCGATCTCCGCGATGAAATCTTCGATGGCAAAGATGGCCGGCGACCAGGTGGGTTTCC
Source organism: Bacteroidales bacterium (assembly GCA_036796175.1). Lineage (GTDB taxonomy): Bacteria > Bacteroidota > Bacteroidia > Bacteroidales > FEN-979 > DAIRDK01. Next base: position 827 of record DAIRDK010000233.1, read on the forward strand.
CGGCATGGCCTGCCATATAGCGTCGCAGGAAGAGCCCGGCCCGCCGGTTCGGGAGCACGACAGCGATGTCGGAAAGCTCCGGTCCGTGTGTCTTTACAAGGTATTCGGCCGTTTTATCGAGAAAAGATTTCACCGTGTTTCGTTTTTATTCTGATCGCTTTTGCCTGCATCGCGCCAGTATGGACTGATATCTTCATAGCCATGGATCACGTAATCGTGACAAAGACTGAGGTACAAGTCGGTGAGGGAGAACGGTCCCGTCTCCGTCATCATCGGGAAGATGGCCGGGCTCAGTGCATGGATGCCGCTGAAGGCCAATGGCACCAGGTGCTGTTTGGGCCTCGGGATGCGTTCCTCTCCCGTGCTCCGGTTCATCCATCCGCAGAGCTGCATATGCTCGTCGAACAGGAAATAGCGCGAGGTCACCCGGTTCCTCACGGCCAGCGTGGCCAGCGGCTTGGCGGCAAGATGGATCCGCAGCATCGCCGTGAGGTCAAGGTCCGACAAGATATCCACATTCCGTACGATGAATGCGTCGCAATCACAGAGAAACTCCTCCGCCTTCTTCACACCCCCGCCGGTCTCCATCAACCGGTCCGACTCGTCGGAGATCGTGATGTCCATCCCGAAATTGCCGTTGTTCTCCAGGAACCGCAGGATCTGCTCCGGGAAATGGTGCACATTGATGATCACCTCCCTTATGCCGTGATGGTTGAGATGGCGCAGCGAATGCTCCAGCAGGGTCACGCCGTCGGCTTCGTACAGAGCTTTCGGATGCTTGTCCGTGAAGGGCTTCAGGCGTGTTCCCAGGCCCGCGGCGAGGATCATGGCTTTTATGTTAGCTGAACGCATGTTCGATGTTCGATGTTCGATGTTCGTTGTTGGATGTTCGTTGTGTGGGTTTTGAGTCAGGTTTTGAGTTTTGAGTTTTGAGTTTTGAGTTCAGTATGCTCGACCAAAAGCTTCAGATCATATTTCGCTCGGATGTAGTTCGCCAGCGCTTCAGCACAGTACACAGACCGGTGCTGCCCACCAGTGCAGCCAAACGAAACCGACAGGTTTGTAAATCCGCGTTCGATATAATTCCGGATGCTTTGATCCACCATCGAGCAGGCATGGTTGAGGAACTCCTCAACGGCTCTCTCTTTCTTCAGGAAATCGATCACGGGCTTGTCTTTGCCGGTAAGGCTTTTAAATTCATCATAGCGCCCGGGATTCGGAAGCGCCCTGCAGTCGAAGATGAAACCGCCACCGTTCCCCGAAGGATCTTCGGGCAGCCCGTTCTTATAGGAAAAGCTGCTGACGGTCACCGCCAGGCTGGCGGAAGGTTTCGAGACGGCCGACCAGTTCGGGTGTTCAATGAGGTCGTCGATGATCCGCTCCAGCATGGGCAACCCGAGATCAAGGACGCCCTTTTGCCGAAGGACCTTCAGGTTCTCCAGCGCGAAGGGGATGCTCTGCAGGAAGTGCGGCTTATTCTCATAATAACCCCGGAACCCATACGCACCCAGGGCCTGCAATATTCTGATCAGGACAAAGCCGTAATAATAGTTGATGAATTGGTCCCTGTTAACGGGTATGAAAGCTTCCAGGCCATCCAGGTACACGGCCAGCAATTGCTCCCTGGCGGCTTCCGGTATATCCGCCTTGGCGTCATAAAGGAGCGAGGCGATATCGTACTGCAAGGCGCCTTTACGGCCGCCCTGGTAGTCGATGAACCAGGGTTCGTCATTGACCAGCATGATGTTCCTCGACTGGAAATCGCGGTACATGAAATACTCGTGGCCCGCTTCGCAAAGAAAATCCGCGAACTTCTGAAAATCCGTTTCCAGTGCCTCTTCATCATACGCGATGCCGGCCAGCTTGAGGAAATAGTATTTGAAATAGTTCAGGTCCCACAGCATCGACCGCCGGTCGAAGACATCCCTCGGGAAACATACCGACCAATCGATATATTTAGCTCCTTCGACCTGGAACTTACTTAGCGTCTTCGCGACTTTGCGGTAGATCTCAAAAACCTCTTCCGGGAAATCCCGGCTGCCTTTCCTCAACTCCGTCAGCCTCGAGAACAGCGTATCATCACCCAGGTCACGGATCAGGTAGATGTTGTTTTTTTCGTCGGAGGCATAGACTTCCGGCACGGGGCAGGGGGCATGGAGCAGGGAGGCAGTGAATGACAGGAAGGCCCTGTTTTCGCGGGGCTCGGGGTTATATGCGCCGATGGCGGTGATATTCTTTGCTTTCAGGCGGTAATACTCCCGCGAAGAGCCGGAACCGGGTAGTTTAGTGGCTTCTTCAGGCTCTTCTCCGAAGCGCTTTTTAAATAATATGTTTAATTCATCCCGCATCTGGTATCTGGCATCTGGTATCCTGTATCCGGTATCTTTTTTCTTAACCACAAAGGCACTAAGGCACCATGTTAACACAATTTGTTTATTCTAAAACCTAACCACGTTCACCTTCGGTTCAAGATACACCAACACCCGGTGCACTTTCCCGTGTCCCATGCTTTCAACCAGATCCGCATACTGGTTCAGCTGCGACCGGTGGCGTTCGTTCTGACGGCCGGTCTTGTAATCCACGATGTACGTATCCTCTCCGTCGAACACCACACGGTCGGGACGGTAGAACAGTCCTCCTTCCACGAGGATCTCCGCTTCGGTCCTGACTTTCACCTTATCGCTGAACAGCCTGGACAACAAGGGATGAGAGAACAGGGGTCGGATCACCTCTTCCATCTCCTGCCGTTCGCTCTTCATGATAAGTCCCGAAAATACGGCTCTGTCCAGGGCATCCCCGAGGTCGTCCTTCGTGATGATCCCCGCCAGGATGGTGTGGATGCGGTTTCCCCACTGCGAGCTTTCCACGGGCTGTTCGGTGCTCCACATTTCAGGCGCATGGAACTTCACCCGGATCTTCTTCCGCCATTCCCCCGAGATCATAGACTCAAGACGGAAAGGTTGTTCATCAGGTTTACCGTTTCCGCTGATATGTTTTGCGGGTGATCCGAATTCATAGGCACTCTTTCCGTCCTCAAACACCCCCATCTGCTGCAAGACGAAAGCAAAGAATTTTGGCAACGATTGCAGTTCGCCGTTCTGGCTTCCTGGTTTCGTCAGGACGTACAACCGTTCCTCGGGACGGGTCATTGCGACGTACAGGATGTTGACCAGGTCGAGCATCGACTTACGCTCTTCGGTCTCAAGCAGTCCGGCATAATCGGTCTTTGCCAGGTCTTTTTCCGATTTCAGGATCACGGCAGGCAGTCCGGGCACTTCCTCTTTCTGAAGGTCAGCCCAGAGCCACTCCTTGGTATTCATCTTTTTTTCCGTGGCAAATGCATAGATCACGACCGGGAACTGGAGTCCTTTCGCCTTATGGATGGTCATGACCCTCACCGCATCCATGCCTTCGGGAACGACGATCGAGAGTTTGCCCCTGTTTGTTTCCCACCACTCCAGGAAGTCCCTGGATCCCGTTGAAACCCGGGTCGTGAACCGCAGGATGGCATCCAGGAAGAATTGCAGGTAGG
>DAIRDK010000234.1:0-4308 GCA_036796175.1 Bacteroidales bacterium
GACCTATTCGACACTGGGCAACCAGCCCAAGAGTTTCCCGCAGCCGTTCCAGTGCCAGAACAGCGTTCTGTTCGATGGCAGGGCCACCGTGACCAATGGGGAATTCAGTTTCAGTTTCGTGGTCCCCGCTACGGTCAACCTGCAGCTTGGGAAAGGCAAGATCAGCTATTACGCACGGACCGGCGATGCGGATGCGACCGGCCTGACCACGGATATGGTGGTCGGGGGGATCGACCCCGCCATCGATCCCGTCAATGCCGGACCGCAGATCAGCCTGTACATGGATGACCGGGATTTTACCAACAACGGCAAAACGGGGCTGAACACCCTGCTGATCGCCGACCTCTATGACACCAACGGGATCAATTCCCTTGGTCTCGGCATCGGGCACGAGATCCTGATGGCACTCGACGACGACTGGGTGCATCCCGTCGTCCTGAATGATTATTACCAGCCTGATGCCGACCGGTACCAGAGCGGAAGCGTCTATTTTGAACTCAACGGCCTGGATCCCGGCCGGCACACCCTGACGCTCAAAGCCTGGGATCTGTACAATAACCCGTCGGAGAGAAGCATTGCGTTTTACGCGTTCGAATACCCGACGGTGACCGTCACCAATGTGATGAATTTCCCCAATCCCTTGCAGGATGGTACGACCTTCTCTTTCGTTCCCGATCCCGGTTTCGGCACGATCGAGATCACCATCCACATCTTCTCTGTCGTGGGCCAGCCGGTAAAAACCCTGGATTTCGCTTACAACGAGGGAGCCGGCGGACCCTTTATGCACTACTGGGACGGTACCGATGATCATGGGAACCGGCTGGAAAGCGGAATATACCCCTACCGGGTGGTCTTTAAAAGCTCAAACGGGGCCGTCAGCCAGACATCACGAAAATTGATCATTCTCAGATAGTTAAATAAATTTATGTTCAGTTTTTATCATGGCGGGCAATATCGGGAAAGATAATTCGTTAATTTTGCAACCCCTTAATACACATCTAACCTTCCATTTTGAATGAGAAACAGTAAGACCGGTTTTGCGTTGATTCTCGGATTTGTTTTATTGATCAACAATACGTTTGGACAGAGCGAGCAGCAGGTGAATGTGATCACGACCGCAGTTCCTTTCCTCCTGATATCCCCTGACGCCCGCGCGGGCGGGATGGGATCCGTCGGGGTTTCGAGCACAGCGGATGCCTATTCGATGTTCTGGAACCCTGCCAAGTACGCTTTCATCGATAAGGATTTCGGCTTCGGGATCGGGTATGTGCCCTGGCTCCGCAATGTGGTAAATGATATCGGGCTGGCTTCGCTGGCCGGCTTCAAGCGGTTCGGCGACAAGCAGGCGATTGCCGCCTCCCTTCGTTTCTTCTCGATGGGAGAGGTGATGTTCACAAATGATGTGGGCCAGGAACTGGGCGCTGTCAAGCCCAACGAATGGACCATCGACGCCACCTATGCCAGGAAGTTCACAAGGACCTTGTCGGGAGCCGTCGCCGCACGGTTCATCTATTCGAACCTGGTTCCCATAGATTACAACAAATATGATGTGCGGCCGGGCATATCCGTCGCTGCTGATATCGCCATTTACTATCACAAAGAACTCGAGATCTCAGGGCTGAACAGTTCCTGGATCAACGTCGGCCTCGACATCTCCAACATCGGCGCCAAGATCTCATACAGCAGCAGCTCGACCCTGCGCGACTTCATCCCCACCAACCTTCGCCTGGGCCCGTCGTTCACGATGGATCTCGACGACTACAACCGGTTGTCGTTCAACCTCGACTTCAACAAACTTCTCGTCCCGACTCCGCCGATCTATTATCCCGACTCCTTAAATCCCCAGGGAGAGAAGGTGATCGAAAAAGGGATGGATCCCGACGTGTCGCCCGTGAAAGGGATGATCCAGTCATTCTACGACGCCCCTTACGGCTTCAAGGAAGAGCTCGACGAGATCACCATCGGGGTGGGTGCCGAGTACTGGTACAACAAGCTCTTTGCGGTCAGGATGGGTTATTTTTATGAATCGAAGTACAAGGGCGACCGCCAGTACTTCAACTTCGGCGCCGGCGTCAGGTACAATGTCTTCGGCCTCGATTTCTCCTACCTGGTCCCGGTCAAGAACAACAACCCGCTTCAGAATACCTTGCAGTTCACCCTGCTGTTCAATTTTGACCCGGCAAAGAAAGGGAAGAAGGCTGCAGGCGAGGAATAACCATTCATGGAATACCGGATCGGTTTCGGCTTTGACACGCACCGGCTGGAGGTGAACCACCCCTTCTGGCTCGGAGGCATACGGATCGGCCATTACAAAGGCGCTTCCGGCCATTCCGATGCCGATGTCCTGATCCACGCCATCTGCGATGCCCTCCTTGGCGCCGCCGGCCTGCGTGACATCGGCACGCAGTTCCCCGACAACGACCCGCAATACCAGGGGATCGACAGCAAGATACTCCTCGCAAAAACAGTGGCCCTGATCATGGAGAAAGGCTTCAGGATCGGGAATATCGACAGCACGATCCACCTGCAGATCCCGAAGATCGGCCCATACATCCCCGACATGCTCAGGACGCTGGCACCCATCCTGCAGATATCGGAATCGCAGATCGCCATCAAGGCCAAGACGGGGGAGAAACTCGGATTCGTAGGCCGCGAGGAGGGCGTTTCAGCGGAGGCTGTCGTCCTCCTCAATGCCTGACACAGCCGGCTCGGGCGGGTAGAATTCCAGTTTGAAATCGACCACATTCACAGCCATCTTCGACGGATTCCAGAGGTAGGCCTTCACCAGGGCATCCGGGTTGGCGATCACCGGCGAATTCAATGAAAAGTGAATGAACCGGTAATTGACCGTGTCATGAACAGGGATATCGTTCACCCGGAACCCGTACCAGTGATCCCTCACCGAATCAGCCCTGAAGATGCTCAGGACAAACCACAGCCTGTTGCCTGCGCCGTCGCTGAGATCGCGAACGTAGAAGCTGCCCGAGAGGTAGTACCTGCCCGGGATCACCGGCAGTTCGGAAGCGGTGAGTTTTGCCATTGCGTTGTACTTCGACAGGGAATCGATCGGAACTTTCTTCTCCCTGTAGACAAAACATGGTTTTTCCATGGATGTGCCATGCCATGGGATCTCCTCCGATCCTCCCAATGCGTTCCGGAAAGAGGGATCGGTCCGGAGAAAGACATACGCATATTTTTCCCGGTCCATGTTGTACGGATGGATAATCCCTTTCACGTACTGCCACGACTGGAACAGGTTCAGCAACACGCAGGCGACCGCCAGCAGTCCGGTGATATTCCGGACCGGGGCCTTTGATTTCCCAAGCGCAATCGCCAGCAGGATGGCAAAGAGGGCATACACATCGATGGCGGGACGCATGCCGAAGCCGTCGCCGTAGTGCCAGTTCCACCAGGAAGAGAGGAGGAATATGAAGAGTATGAAGAATATGAGGAATATGAGGAATTGTTTTTTATTGAATTTATACAGGTAGAGCAGACCGGTGAGGGAGATTAGGGTGAGGGGGGTGTAGATGAAGAGGCCTTTGCGGAAGCTGAAGAGGACGTTGATGATGGCCGGGTGGAGGAAGTTGAACCCTTCGTTGCCGTAAGACCAGACGAACCAGGAGCCGGTCTGCAGGAACCAGGCGAAGGACTGGAGCAGCGCCAGGTCGATGACGGGCAGCAGGACGAGCAGGATGTATGAGGGTTTCAGAAAGTCCTTAAGAGAGCCTGCAAATAACGGGACCAGAAGCAGGACGATCGCGTTCACCGGACGGATGAGGATCACAAGGCCAAAGAAGATACCGGATGCCAGATACCAGATATATCCTCTCCGGTCCGCGGCTTCCGATACTGCCCATAGGAAACCGTTCACGGCGAAGAACGAATAGACGTGTGACATCAGGGGCGCGCCGATAGTGTAGTAGAGGAGATTTGTGCCGAGCGTGAAGGCGGCCATTACGAATGCGATGATCCATTCGCCGGTGACGAATCTTCTTAGAAGCCGCTGCAGGAACCATAATCCGAAGAAAAGATAAAAAACAGCGCCCAGTCCGGCCAGGACCTGGAAGGGGAGGGAGTAACCGTCAAGCGGGGCCCCTGTGGCCCATGCGATCCCGGAAGCAACGGCAAAGAACGGCAGCTGCAGAAGTGCCACCCCGATGAAGTATTTGTTGACCTTATGGGTTCCGGTGCCGGAGAGATACTCCGGGATGTAATCCGGGTCGTCCAGCAGTCTCCGCTCTGCCGCGACGCAACGGTGGAAAGATGGATCCTGGTAGATGAAGAGCGCGGGGAGGTAAGCATAAT
>DAIRDK010000235.1:0-4304 GCA_036796175.1 Bacteroidales bacterium
ATAAGGTTTTCATCGGAAAAAAGAGTGCTCCGATTGTAGAAAGGGTATCCTTGATATCCTTTATCTCGAAGTTCCAAGAACGGTACAAGAACAAGTTCAATCCGGCACACCTGAAACACTATAACGGTCTCAAAAACCATTTGGAAGCGTTCCAGACAAAAGAAAGTTTCAGGGTGGACTTCGATACCATTGGGAAAGATTTCTATATCAAATTCACTGATTACCTGAATGACCAGGGTTTGAAGCCTAATACGGTCGGAGCTCATATAAAGAGAATTAAAAGGCTGATGAACGAGGCAATCGAGGACAAACTGACAACAAACCAGAACCACCACAAGCGGGAATTCAAGATTATCAAGGTTGACGTGGATACAGTTTACCTGACAGAAAATGATATAAAGGAACTTTATGACATGAATATTGAACTCCCGGCAAAGAGGAAAATTCGGGATATCTTCGTTTTGAACTGTTATACAGGATTAAGGCACTCCGATTGGAATAAAGTTTCAATCAGAAATATTCACGACAACAAGCTTTATATAAGGACACAGAAAACCGATGAACCGGTCATCATCCCGGTAAAACCTTTGATCATGGAAATCCTTCAGAAATATGATTCCATCGAGGTTCCCACTCTTCAAAAGACTAACGACGCTGTCAAGTGGATCGGTGAAAAGGCATTTGATCAGAAAATAGGTTCAGGAGACATGAACAAATGGCTCCAAATCAGAACTCACACAGTAAGGAGATCATTTGCGACAAATGCTTATCTGGCTGGAATACCGATCAGGGATATCATGCAGATAACCGGACACCGGACAACAGAGTCCTTTTTCAAGTATATCCGGGTTACAAAACTTGAAACAGCGGAAAAACTTAAAGATCATCCATTCTTCAGCTAACAAGCAACCGATTAATAAACTGTACCAGTCAGGATTACAGTAAGAACTCCAAGAACTTCACCGTCCCCAGCCGGCGGTTCAGTTCCGGTGCCACCGGTCGTACCGGCTGTACCCCCTTCGGCAGGTGTACCAGCATCACCTGAACCGGAAGCGATACTCAGATAAAGCCAGTCATCTTTTTTCAGCCAGGGATGATCAATGGTCGTGTACTCATTCCCGTTATTGGTTGCAGTCATCGGCCTGTCTGTAATATTGGTGCCGGCCAGATTGACATTCGCCCTGATATCAATATTGAAGTAAACCGTGTTGACAGTGCTGAAATGAGCATCGACCCTGACCCCAATAATATCTTCATAAAGTCTGATCATGATAGCTCCCGACTTGGAAGAGGGATTGAGGATCGTTGTGATGAACTGCTTGACCTCGCTCCCTCCCCCACCGGATGAACTTCCCCAGGGAATCCAATAAGTTCCATCCCAGACATAAGCCAAATGCTTGCCCTCATTGTAATACAATTGCCCTTCGACAGGATTGGGAGGCAAATCATTGAGTTTGTGCAGAACGGCGTTAAGCAGCTGATTCTGCTGGATATCCAGGTTGGATTTGAATGATGGCATAAGGAAAAGTGAATGATTAAAATTAACCGACGATAACGATCTGACCGGTCATAGAAGTGGCTGAGGTCCAGGTGACATCCCCGGCAGCATTTACAGAGATATCAGCTTCAACGGCATAACGGACAGAGGAAATGGTCTCATAGATCATGACCACCACGTCCGTACCGCAACCATGCGTTGCCGCAGTGATAGTACCGGTTGTAGCCGCCGAAATGGTACCGACATATTTCTTTGTACGACCGGTGGTCTTTGTATCGACATAGGTCTTGGTCGCCTTCTGGGTGGCCAGCCTGGTATCACTATTTGCAGCCAGCGTTCCGTCTGTGTCGATAACCCCGGATTTGAAATCAGCCGTTTCGATGTTGGTGATGGTGTTCAGATCGGCATCGATGGTCTTGTTGGTGAGCGTTTGCGTTGCAGCCAGCTTGACAAGGTCGGCGGATTCGGTGTTGTCCACGCCGTCGAAATCGGCTGCCGTGATCCCGGAACTCTTGGTGACGTTGGCAATGACCATGTCGCCGATGTTTACCCCGGTATTTGAAGGGGTGCTCACTCCTGAAGTGGTACCGGCAACGATGACTTTCCAGAACCATCCTTTCTGAATGGTCGTGATACCCTGGGCGGCAATGGTCTGGCTGCCATCAAAGGTGCCTTTGTAAACCATCCCGGAGGTGATCTGACCCTGGATATTGGCGATCTGACCGTCAACATAGGTCTTGGTTGCCTTCTGACTGGCCACTTTGACATCAGAATTGGCGCTCAGCGTGCCATCGGTGTCAAGATACGAAAGTGGCATCTGCTGGATGTTATCGACATTACCCAGACCAACCTGCGATTTGGTCGTAGAGTGCGGGTTGGAAGTCGATGCAAGGTGCGTATCGATCGCGGCATGGGTATTTGTGCCACGGTTGAGCAGCGAATTGTGGTCAATCGCAGTGGGATCAACCGACTTGACCCATACCGTACCGTTCCAGTACTTTTCATAGTTGTCGGTCGTATCGAAATACTTCTGGCCTTTGACCGGACTCGCCGGGGCAGTAGCCAGGTTCTGAATCACAGCATTCTGTAATTCGTTTTTGTTTAAGTCCAGCGGGACCAGAACTTTTTTTGCCATGGATTTTTGCTTTTAGGGTTAAAGAATTTGATTAACTGTAAATCAACTTTCCGCTTGCAGCCGGGTTCAAGCGGATGATCATCCTGTCGGTCGATTCATGAGTGATCTCCGGGATCAGCTCGCGACCGGTCGTATCAACCACGACAACCGTCGGATATTTGTGAAGGTTGTGCTCCACTGTGATCTCACTCTGGTTGATGAAGGATTGAACCACCTGGTCAATCGCAACTCCGCCACCACCACCGCCGGATCCACCGGTGCCGGAAGCATCGATGATCCGGTACAGGTAATAGAGTTGGATCTTAGCGCTGCCGGATTTGGGATTTTCTCCTCCTGAAAGGCTGACGTAAACCGGGGTGTTCGCGAAGATCTGCGTCGAAAACACCGGGGTCATGCGCTGGATGGTCTCAGACTGCGACATGATGAAGTCTGCCGGAAAAAAGCCCCAATCCTGTGTCTCGGTATCGCCGTCCGTGGTAACATTCAGGGTCTGGTTGGAATAGATCTGCAGCCCTCCGATCGGAGGCGGCAAAGGCATGATCTTCGCGATCATGGAAATCAACTCGATCACCTTGTCATCTCCCGGGGCAGGAATGATCACATGGATATCGGTCAGTTGATTGCACTCCTGCTCATTGATCAGGTGCGTACCGGCAATGACAGGCGAAGACTGGATATTGAAGAGAAAGTTGTAAAGCTCGGTGAAGTTCTCGTTGATCTTTTTGCCTCCTACCCGGAGCTTGTCACCCCGTTTGTCACCCGGGACGATCCCGATGTTTATTTCTTGTCTTGCCATTGCTAAAAAGTTACCTGGTCAAATGTTATTTCCACGTTATCGAAGCTCACATCCATATTATCCCATGTCAGCGTTTCTGGCGGGATGACAGGATTTGCAGAGCTATCGGGATTATGGAGAGAGAAAAATGAATTCTGGTATGCCCGCTCGTACTCGATCTCAAGGTTGTAGAGATATTCGCCATCCTTGAGGAACGGGGTCACTTTTGCCGTCTTGACTATGATCCGGAACAGTTCCTTTCCGATCTGTTCATAGCTTTCAGTGGATAAAAGCAGTTCCCTCAGGCAATTCTTTTCCGTCAATGTGATCCAGCCGGAATTCGCCTTGCAATTTTCTGTCTCTTTCGCGCTGAATTGCCTGGAAGGGGCATTGAAGAATGAATACTTCTCTTCCCGGATAGTGTTCCCGGTTGCCCTTTCATACTCTAGGTTAAGCTCCGTTTTTCCGAGGAACCGGAACGTATCGTATGCAGAAAAGGAATTCCGGTAAAAGAAGACCTTTTCGTTATCAAAAACACGGTCATCATAGATAAATATGCGGCGCTCGGACAGGTACTCATCGTCGCTGTCCATGAGCATCACTTCCCAGGATCTGACTGTCTTCCCGTACCAGGCATTGACAAGGTTAAGGTGATCAAAACCTACTTTGAACTCAGCAACCGAATATGGCGTATAAGCCACCATCGGCGTGGCGTTGATGATCTTGTGGGTATAATCGGTGAAGGTGACGACAACAACCAACCGGTACTGGATACTGTCGGGATTGGCCTGGAAAAGGAAAAACAGTTTTTCCATGACCCCGCTTCTGGAATATTTTGTAGTCGGTAGCCAGGAAAGGAATTTGGATTTGTTGGCCTCGATCGAGAAATATTCCTC
>DAIRDK010000236.1:0-4295 GCA_036796175.1 Bacteroidales bacterium
GTTTGGATCATATTTGCTCCACAGCCCGTTTTCTCCCCGGAAAGGCGGAATACCGCTCTCCACTGAGATTCCGGCCCCGGTATATGCGGTTGTGAATCTCGAATTCCGCAGAAGTCCTGCAGCCTGCTTGATATTGGCTTCAAGGGTCATCTGCCGCACACTTACTTCTTCAGATAGCGGTCGAGCCAGTTAAAGAACGTGCGTTGCCAGAGGATCCCGTTCTGGGGTTTGAGCACCCAGTGGTTTTCATCCGGAAAGTAGAGGAATTCGGCAGGAATTCCCCTGAGTATGGCAGCGTTGAACGCCTGCATGCCCTGGGTGACCGGGATCCTGTAATCAAGTTCACCGTGAACGACCAGGATCGGTGTGTCCCAGTTTTGCACGAACCGGTGCGGTGAGGCAGTTGCATAGGTGCGCTGCGCTGCGGCATTCGCTTTATCCCAGTAGGGTCCTCCCAGGTCCCAGTTCACGAACCACATCTCTTCCGTTTCAAGGTACTGCGATTCGAGGTTGAACATGCCGTCGTGAGCAATGAAGGCCTTGAACCGTTTATTATGGTTGCCGGCCAGCCAGTAAACCGAATACCCGCCATAACTGGCGCCTACGCATCCGAGATGGTCTTTGTCAACAAAAGGTTCCTTGACCATCGCATCGATCGCCGTGAGATAGTCTTTCATGTTCTGCCCGCCGTAGTCTCCGCTGATCTGCGTCAGCCAGTCCATACCGAATCCCGGAAGTCCGCGGCGGTTGGGAGCGACGATGATGTAGCCATTGGCCGCCATGATCTGGAAGTTCCACCGGAACGACCAGAACTGGCTGACCGTGCTTTGCGGACCCCCTTCACAATAGAGGAGGGTAGGATACTTCTTCGCCGGATCGAAATGAGGCGGATAGATCACCCACATGTGCATATCCTTGTTGTCCGTCGTCTTAACCCAGCGCTCTTCTACGTTGCCCATGGTCAGCTTGCCAAGCAGGTCCTTGTTGGTTTCGCTCAGCGGCGTGTCTTTCCCGGTCTTCGGATCCACAGCATAGATCTCGCTGGGCATCGACATCGACATTCGGGTCGCGACCAGTTTGTCTCCTGCAGTCTGGACGGACTGATAGTCATGCACACCTTCCGTGAGTTTTGTGATCTTACCGTCGGCGAGATCCAGACGGTAGATCTGGTCGGTGGCATGCCAGTCGGAGACCAGGTAAATGGATTGCCCGTCCGTGCTCCAGTCGAGGTTATCCGTGTTCTGGTCGAAGTGTTTCGAGTAATCCGTCCAGGTCTTTGTTTCGATATCGCCAACGATCAGCCTTTTCTTGTCCGATTCATACCCGTCATGTTCCATGCTGGTCCAGGCAACTTTCTTCCCGTCGGGAGAGAAGACCGGGTCCTGGTCATAGCCCATCATGCCTTCCGAAAAGTTGACGGTTTGTTTGGTTTCAATGTCATAGAGGTAGATATCGCTGTTCGTTGAGATGGAATATTCTTTACCGGTCTTTTTGCGGCAGGTGTATGCGATGCTCTTGCTGTCGGGACTCCATGCGACCTCTTCCATGCCGCCGAAGGGTCGCATCGGGCATTCGTAGGGTTCTCCGGCAAGGAGGTCCGCGTCATTAGAGATCGCCTTCCCGTCGTAATCGGCCACGAATACATGGCTGGTCGTTTCGACGAAGCTGTCCCAGTGACGGTACATCAGGTCATTGTATATTTTGCCTGAGGCCAGGGGCAGGTCTTTGTAAAGGTCTTTCTCAACTTTTTCCAGGTAGATGTCTTTTGTATAGAGGATCCTCTTTTGATCCGGGGAATATTTAAAGCCCGTGATCCCGTCCTCAATATTTGTGATCTGAACCCGGTCACTGCCGTCGGGGTTCATTTCCCACATCTGCATCGATCCTGATTCCGCTGACATAAACCCGATCTTTTTCCCGTCGGGACGCCATAATGCCTGGTATTCGCTGAATCTGGTGGTGGTTATCTGCTTGCGGCCGGTACCGTCAATATTAACGGTCCACAGTTCCCGGTTGCCTTTGTTCTGTGCGATGTCATAATAAGTGACCCCATACACGACCGTTTTGTTATCCGGGGATACTTCCGGTTCGCTGGTGCGTCCGAACGCCCAGAGGACTTCAGGGGTCATCAGGTCGCCGGAGAGCTGAAGATCGGGTTTCCCGATGATCGGCGCAGCGGCTTTTTCATCTTTCTTATCACTGGGGCAGCATGCCCAAAGCCCGCCCAAGCCGGCGATAACCACAAAGAGGATAGCTTTTTTCATCGAAATCTGATTTGCGGTAATATTACCAAATTAACTTGTTTGTGCATCCTCTGCGAGGATGATGTTCGCAGGATTGAAATCCTTTAACAACTCGCAGGCTCCAACGGAATTAGTTAAGTGCATCACATGCTGCCTCAACGGTCAAATTAATTAAAAAATTGTGGGAATATACATTGTTGTTAAAATCGTCGACTAACATTTTATAAAAGATATTATGTCGAAAACTTGACTTTTAGGTTTATTTATCATATATTTGTATCATACTTTTTTAGTGTTATCGCATATGAGGATTTTCATTGCCTTATCAATATTGTTTCCCTTTTATGGGTATTCACAGGTTTATAGTCCTGATTCATTATATTCAAGGGAGGATCCCCCAAATGATTGCTATTATCTGTCAAAGAATTTTTCTTTTCAATCGCTGCCCTTAACATTACATGAAAAAACAACTGGTTGGGTTTTAAACCCGGAAACATCCGAGGAGTTTAATGGCTATATCTTGAATTCATCTAATTGGGAAGTTGGGGATAACCTGTGCCATGCAATGTCACCGGATGCATATTTCAGAGACAACTCTGACAATATCTATGTAAATAACGGTTCTCTTAAGTTAAAGGTAACAGGAGTTAATCCAGTGGAGTGTACATATGAGGACGAAAATAAGCACTTGATTACACGATCTTATGAATATGCATCTGGTTGGATCCAGTCGGTTAGAAATATTCACTATGGATATATAGAGATGCGATGTTACCTCCCCAATGACAACAGTTTGTATCCCTGTTTTTGGATGGTGGGAGGTATTTGGCAAGGACAAAACTTGATCGGTTACGATGAGATTGATGTTTTTGAGAGAAAACTATATTCAATTGATGTCGCTCGATTGCTACAGAATTTTTACCATGATACAGGATTATCCTCTTGGAATAAGCTTTCGCACTCACTTCAATATCCTCAAAATTGTCTAGGTAACTATTATGTATTCGCTGTGGAATGGCTTCCGGAGGAAATCAATTTCATTATTAATGGAGATGTGACTTCATCTATCCGATATACAGATAATCATAACTTATTTCAAAACGAGGGTTCATCATATTTTGCTTGTACAGATTTCTTATATGCCATCCCTCAAAAGCTACAGGTGAGCTTGTCTTTCCGGAGATTTACCCCTGATCCAAACATCGGTCTACCTTACGAAGTTGATTACATAAGATGTTATAAATTAATGAAAAGCAACATCTCTGGAACGTATGCGCCAAATGCCTATAATTATAGTGACCCTGAAATGTTCAGGGTACATAATGACATTCTATTAGGCGGGGATGGACGTATATTCACCATTCCAGGTTCAAATACAGATGTGACCTTTTGGGGAGAAAATAGTGTTATCCTGGATGCTGGATTCACACTACACTCATATGCTGAATTTGCTGCAAGGACCATTAAAACAGATAACGATCTTTTTCCATCATCGGGTTCCTCAGAATAAAAGCAAATGAAATGAAAAGAGTTATTTTGATCAGCATGCTTCTTGTGTCAGTAGGCCCTGGCTTCGGACAGATTAAAGTGCATAGTGACCGGCACATCAGCATGGGTAGTTTGACTAAAGAATGGGGTGTTCAAATCCAGCCCAGCGGTTATACATACTTTCAGCCAAGTATCTTTAACGATTATGGTTGGAATAACGGAACCGTTGCTCAAACCGATTACACGAAATCTTATATCGTATTCAGAAATGGAGCACATAAGTTTTTTGTTTATGGGAACGGACAAATCTACTCAAACGGACACTGGTTCGGTTCAGACAGTTCGTTTAAAACAAATGTACAACCCGTGCGGGATGCATTGATAAAAGTATTGCAATTAAGAGGTGTGTATTACGATTTAAAAACAGATTCGACAAGTTCTGGGGGCACGGATCCTGAAACATTAAATGATTCAACAATCGTGGCGCCTGGAGTTATGAATAGTTTATTGGATGAACGGGAAAGGCCTTATATCGGGCTAATAGCTCAGGAAGTAGAACCTGTC
>DAIRDK010000237.1:0-4235 GCA_036796175.1 Bacteroidales bacterium
AATTATGACTTCAAGGAAAACAAGTGGGCCATTGAGGGTGAAGGGGTCTCTCCCGATGTTTGGGTGGATAACGATCCGGCAAAAGAGTATGCCGGCGATGACCAGCAGTTGAACAAAGCGATCGCACTGATCAAAGAGGAAATGAAGAACTGGCCGAAAGAGTTGCCGGCGGTTCCCCCGTTCCCGGATAAATCGAAATGAGATCAATAAAAAAGGCCGTCGTTGAACGGCCTTTTTTATTCACTGTTACGGGTTACAGCTTCTTCAGCTTCAGCCCGGGGACCAGGACGTACATGGTCACATTGGCCGTGAACGTGCTGCCTTCGGTCACCTGCAGCGGGGTGAGACTGGGAGCTCCCAGTCCGCCTGAACCGTACCAGCCTACAAAGTCGCCAACCGACCAGTAGCCATCAAAATCGTTGTCCTTCCACACATCCAGGTAATAATTACCCGGCACAACATCGGAGATCTTGTACGTTACATTGGCACCCGTGCCGCTGACTACATTATATTTCACGGGAGAATTGTTGTACCATTCATCAAGCGAAAGGTAAAGGCTGACTTTAGCGTTGGACAGGTCACCGGCAGTGCCTGCGGGGAATGATGCAGAGCCCTTGATCGCTGTTTCCTTGTCTTTTTTACACCCGGTGGTGCCGGCCATGAATGCGAGGATGACCAGGCCCGAAATAAAAACGTTAAGAATTTTTTTCATGGTGTCAGGGTTTAGTTTAACAATCTGTTTTCTGTTTCAATAATACAAAACTATAACATTTTTTCAAGTTCTGTCCTGATGAGCTCAATTTTTTCCTGAAGTTCCGATTCCCATGGTATCCAATGAATAGGTATGCCGGATCTCTCCATTTTCCGGAACCAGGTCATCTGCCGCTTCGCAAACTGATGGATCGCCGTATTCAGCAACCGGACCATCTCTTCGTACGGCAACTCTCCTTCAAGAAACATCACAATGAACTTATATTCAAGTCCATACCTTCTTAATCTATCCGGAGACACTCCATCGGCCAACAGCCTCCTTACCTCATCGATCATCCCCTGCTGCAGTCGTTCGTGAAGCCGTTCCGTGATCCGCCTGCGAAGTGTTTCCCGGTTGGTTCGGATCCCGAACACCGTAAAACGGATGTCGGGCCGGTTAGCATCATGTCCGGTTTCACGCGACTGCTGTACGGCGATCCGGATGGCTTTGATAACGCGGTGACGTTCCACGGTATCGGTGGTGTTATGCGGTTTGCAGAGGGCATAATAGAGTTCTAGAAGATCTTCAACCGGCCTGGATTCCAGCTCGGACAGGAAATCGGGGTCTTCGGGCAAGTCGGGAAGGCGGTAACCGCGGATCACGGCTTCGAGGTACATCCCGGAGCCTCCGCAGAGGATGGGAACATGGCCGCGGTCCGTGATCTCACCGTAAACTTTCAGAAAGTCCCGCTGGAACTCGTAGACATTGTATTCGTAACCCGGATCGGCGATATCGATGAGGTGGTACGGAATCCGGGTGCCATTAACCAGGTAGTCGGCCAGGTCCTTGCCGGTCCCGATATCCATTCCGCGGTACACCTGGCGGGAGTCGGCGCTGATGACCTCCCCGCCGATGGCGGCCGCGAGACCTGCAGCCAGTTTGGTCTTGCCGGAAGCGGTGGGACCGAGGATCATGGGAACCGTGACAAGGTGGTGAGGTGGTGAGGTGGTGAGGTGGTGAGATGGCATGGTTTTTGTTCGTGAAACTGCCGCAAAGTTATCACCCAAATATCAACAACACGAAAGCGCAGGACAATTTTTTCTAACTTTGTTCCGTTTAGTGCAATATGAAATACTGCACATAAGGCATTTGGCTTCCCCTGCAAACAATAAAATCTTTTCGATATGAAGAATACCGCCTTTACAAAATTTCATGAAGCACTGGGTGCAAAAATGGTTCCCTTTGCCGGTTATTACATGCCACTACAGTATGAAGGAGTCAACGTGGAACACGAAACGGTTCGCCGCGGGGTGGGCGTGTTTGACGTGTCGCACATGGGCGAATTCTGGGTGAAGGGCCCCAAAGCTCTTGAATTTGTGCAGTGGGTCACTTCCAATGACGCATCCAAACTGACCGACGGCAAGGTGCAGTATTCCTGTTTTCCAAATGAAACAGGTGGCATCGTGGACGACCTTCTGGTCTACCGGATCAATGAAGAGACCTACCTGCTCGTCGTCAATGCCGCAAATATTGACAAGGATTGGGCCTGGTGCAATAAACAAAACAAGATGGGGGCAGCCCTCTACAACGCATCTGACGAGATCGCCCAGCTGGCCGTTCAAGGGCCTCTCGCCCTGAAAGCCATGCAAAAACTGACAGACACGCCCATCCTTGACATGGAGTATTACACCTTTAAAAAAGTAACGTTCGCAGGAGTTAAAGATGTGATCCTTTCCACGACCGGCTATACGGGGTCGGGTGGATGCGAGATCTACATGGCGAATGAAGACGCCCCGGTCATCTGGAAGGCCGTCTTTGAGGCCGGCGCCGAATACGGGATCAAGCCGATCGGGCTGGCTGCACGCGACACCCTCAGGCTGGAAATGGGATTCTGCCTTTACGGGAATGACATCAACGACACCACGTCACCGATCGAAGCCGGGTTGGGCTGGATCACCAAATTCACCGATGCCAAGGAGTTCATCAACAAAGCAGCGCTCCTGAAACAAAAGACGGAAGGCGTGACCCGCAAATTGGTCGGTTTTGAAATGGTCGACAAGGGCATTCCCCGGCACGGATACCCGATCGTGGACCCCCAGGGCCATCCGATCGGCGAAGTGACCTCCGGCACCATGGGACCCTTCGTGAAGATCCCGGTCGGCATGGGCTACGTGCCCACCGCCCTGAGCCGGGAGGGAAGCGAGATCCTGGTCAGCATCCGCGATAAATCACTGCGCGCTAAAGTGGTGAAATTTCCGTTCTATAAAGGATAATTCAAATTCAATCATCAATCAAAAATCAAACAAGGATAACATGACCCAGATCATCAGTAAAATGAGGACTATCCGCTGGCAGACTGTCATGATCGTGATCCTGGCCGCCCTGGTAGCCGTCGGGACCGAGAGCTGCAACAAGCAAACGGGCAAGATGACGAAGAAAGAGCGCAAGGCCCAGATCGAGATGTACAAGAAACAGCTGAAGGAGATCGTCGACGGAACGTCGAAACTTTCGCTCGACGACCAGGAGCGTGTTTTGAGCGAAGCGATCAACAAGAATTTCAACGACCCCGAACTCAACAACCTGATCATCCAGGCACAGCAAAAACACAAGGCACTGGCAGCCGAACGGCAGAAACAGCAGGAGGCGAAAGTCGCGGCCGCCCGAACCAAGCTTTACGACCTGATCACCAACAAGGACAATCTTTCCGCGGATGAGCTGGAACAGGAACTGAACAAACTCAAGGCACAGAACATCAATGATACGGAGATCGACGAGCTGATGGGCCGCCTGGAGAAAAAGATCAAGGACATGCGGGCCAGCTCCTCGGGCGGGACCGTGAAAACCCAGCTTGAAGGCGCGTTCCAGGCGATCGTGAACGCAGCCAAAACAGGCAACCTGACCCAGGCGAATTCCCTGGTGCAATCCACCATCAGCAAATACTTCGCTTCAGAAGCTGTCCCGGTGCTGATCATTATCAGCCGGGAAGGCAGTACGGTGGATTTCGACAAGCCCACCACGATCAGGAAATACCTGGATTTCTGCAAAGATCAGAAAGACAGCCGCAACGCCGTGGATTCCTACCAGCTGGACAGTTCCGGCAAGATCACCGAACTTGACCTCATTAAAAAATAAGCGACATGAAGAAGATCATTGGTTTAATCATAGTGGTGATCATCACCGGATCCGGGCTGTTTGCCCAGGA
The DNA here is from genome assembly GCA_036796175.1 of Bacteroidales bacterium. Classification (GTDB taxonomy): domain Bacteria; phylum Bacteroidota; class Bacteroidia; order Bacteroidales; family FEN-979; genus DAIRDK01. Next base: position 3,894 of record DAIRDK010000237.1, read on the forward strand.
CCAGGGCGATAATATCTCTCCGCAACGGAAACAGGCCATCGACAGCCTCGCACTGGAAAAGGTGCGCGACCTCAGCAAATACATCAGCATCATTGGAGATAAGAAGACCCAGTGGTCGGAAGCGCAACGCGTGATCGAACGGGCCGTCGAACTGTTCATGCCCGGCAGCGAAGTGGGGGTATCCTCGCTCGCCCGCCCGGATGTGGCTTATTACAAAGTAAGGGAATATTTCGACCGACTGATGCAGCTCAACTACGACAAGGTGACTATCGACTGGTACAAGATCCAGTATGTAAGCGACCTTGAACGACAGCCTGACGGGACCTACGTGGGGGTGATCAC
>DAIRDK010000238.1:0-4201 GCA_036796175.1 Bacteroidales bacterium
GTCCGGATTCACTGAGCTGGACCGGGTCACCGGGGGATGGCAGAAATCCGATCTGGTGATCCTGGCTTCCCGTCCGGGCATGGGGAAGACCGCATTCGCACTGACGATGGCGCGAAATGCCGCGGTCGATTTCAAAAAACCGGTCGCTGTCTTTTCCCTTGAAATGTCAGCCGTGCAGCTCGTGACGAGGTTGATCTCAAGCGAGACCGGGATCAATGCGGAAAAACTCAAAAAAGGGAACCTGGATGACATCGAGTGGCAGCATTTGCACGCCAAGATCACCAGCCTGATCGATGCACCCATATTAATCGACGACACGCCGGCACTCACTATTTTCGAACTCCGGGCCAAAAGCCGCCGGCTCAAAGCGCAGCACAACATCGAACTGATCATCCTCGACTACCTGCAGTTGATGCAGGGAGGCGCCGAGCACAAGGGAAACCGCGAACAGGAGATCAGCAGCATCTCGCGGTCACTCAAGGCCCTGTCCAAGGAACTCGAAGTTCCGATCGTGGCCTTGTCGCAGCTCAGCCGTGAAGTGGAAAAACGAGGAGGGACCAAGAAACCGATCCTGTCCGACCTGCGTGAGTCGGGATCCATCGAGCAGGATGCCGACATGGTCCTGTTCATTTACCGTCCTGAATACTACAAGATCGAAACCGACGAGAAAGGAGAATCCACGACCGGCCTGGCCGAGATCAGCATTGCCAAGAACCGCAGCGGCTCCACCAAGGACATCAAGCTCCGGTTCATCGCCAAGTACGCCAAGTTCGCTGATTACGGGGATGAATACGAAGTTTCGGATACTATTTCTCCCAATACGGCGTTTGAAGGGCAGGTGCGTACGCGCAGCGTCATGTCGCGCATGGATGAGATCGATCATGAGGACCAGCCCTTTTAACATAGTCAGGAGCATTATCATCCTTTCCTTCCTGTTGGTTACCGTATATGCACGGGCGGCTTATATCCTCATTCCGATGGATAACACCCAGCAAAACCACCTGAAGGCTTATGGGATTGCTTACTGGGTGCTGAAACAGGATGTAGAAATCAGCTGGCTGCTGAATTACCGGGGCGGCAGTTTCATGTTCCCATATGCTAAAGCCTTCGAAGAGGAGTGCAACATCCGCGGAGTGACCTGCCAGGTCATCGCCGATGCCCAGCAAAGCGCCATCCTCCAGGAGATCGCCGATCCGCAGATCAACCAGGAAAACATCAAACTCCACAAGGCACCCCGCATCGCGGTTTATTCCCCAAAGAACAAACAGCCCTGGGATGACGCGGTGACCCTGGCCCTCACCTATGCCGAGATCCCCTATGATGTGGTATATGACGAAGAGATCCTGTCGGGCGTGCTCCCGCTCTATGATTGGCTGCACCTTCACCACGAGGATTTCACCGGGCAGTACGGCAAATTCTGGGCAGCTTACAAGAACTACGAATGGTACATCGAAGACGTAAGGATCCAGGAGGATATGGCGCAAAGGCTGGGTTTCAGCAAGGTATCGCAGATGAAACTGGCCGTTGCGAACAAGATCCGGGATTTCGTGGCAGGAGGCGGTTATCTTTTTGCCATGTGTTCGGCGCCCGACAGTTACGATGTTGCCGAAGCCGCTAGCGGACTTGACATCTGCGATGTGATGTTCGACGGCGATCCTCCCGATCCCAATGCTCAACAGAAACTGAATTTCGAGAACTGTTTCGCCTTCGAGAACTTCAAGCTGAGCACCAACCCTTACGAGTATGAGATCTCATCGATCGATGTAACTGAAACGAGGCCGAAGAACCTGACGCCCGCGACCGACTTCTTTACCCTCTTCGAGTTCTCCGCCAAGTGGGATCCCGTACCCACCATGCTTTGCCAGGATCACGAAACGATCATCCGGGGCTTCATGGGGCAGACTACCGCGTTCAATGAAACCTACGTGAAGCCCTCCGTCACGATCCTGGGAGAGAACAAATCGCTGAATGAAGCCCGCTATATTCACGGGGATTTCGGAAACGGCACCTGGACATTTCTCGGGGGGCACGATCCGGAAGATTACCAGCACATGGTAGGCGACCCGCCCACCGACCTGAACCTGTTCCCCAATTCACCCGGTTACAGGCTGATCCTGAACAACGTATTATTCCCTGCTGCCAAAAAAGAGAAGCGGAAAACCTGAGCCCTTAGACATATCTCAGCTGATCCTTTCATAAACCAGGTACGTATAACGGAAGTCATTCTTCCCGTCGGGCGGGCCCTCTTCTGAACTGACGAGTTTCCATTCCCCAGGCGAAAGCTCAGGGAAGAAGACATCTCCCTCAAACGGTTTATGGACTCTGGTCAGGTACAGGCGATCGCATTTGGGAAGGAATTGCCTGTACACGGAAGCGCCTCCGATCACAAAGTTCTCCTCAGCCGGATCGCATAATTCAATGGCGGCTTCGATGGAGGAGACGACCTCAGCGCCGTCGATCCGGTCGCCGGGGATATCGGAGATGACAATATTGCGGCGATTGGGAAGAGGCCGTTTGGGGAGGGATTCCCAGGTACGACGTCCCATGATGACCGGGTGGCCGGCTGTGATCCGTTTGAACCTGATGAGGTCGTCGGACAAGTGCCAGAGCAATTCATTATTGCGGCCTATGGCATGATTTTCAGCTACTGCTACAATGATCGATATCATAATGTCGGTCTTCTAAACGGCGATATCCCCTTTGATGTGAGGATGCGCCTGGTACCCGGTCAGTTCAAAATCTTCATACCGGAAACCGAGAATGTCCTTCACGTCGGGGTTGATCTTCATCACCGGCAGCGGGTAGGGCTCACGGCTCAGTTGCAGGCGGACCTGGTCCAAATGGTTCAGGTAAATATGTGCATCGCCCAGGGTGTGGATAAACTCTCCTGGCCTGAGCCCCGTCACCTGTGCCATCATCAGGGTGAGCAGGGAATAAGATGCGATATTGAACGGAACGCCCAGGAAGATATCGCAGCTCCGCTGGTACATCTGGCAGGAGAGTTTTCCGTCGGCAACATAGAATTGAAACAGGAGATGGCAGGGCGGCAGGGCCATTTCTTCCAGCTGGCCGACATTCCAGGCGCTGACGATATGCCTGCGTGAATCCGGGTTCTTTTGAATGGATTCAACAACCCGTTGGATCTGGTCGATATGGGTGCCGTCACCCTTAGGCCAGTGGCGCCACTGATAGCCGTAGATGGGTCCGAGTTCCCCGTCATCCCTCACCCATTCATCCCAGATCGTCACTTTGTTCTCGTGAAGGTAGCGGACATTGGTCTCTCCTTTCAGGAACCAGAGCAATTCGTGAATGATGGATCGCAGGTGCAGTTTCTTGGTCGTCAGTGCGGGGAACCCTTCATCCAGCCGGAACCGCATCTGGTATCCGAACACACTGACGGTTCCCGTGCCTGTCCGGTCCTCTTTCTTCACCCCATATTGAAGGACATGGTCAAGCAGGTCAAGGTATTGTTTCATTTTTCCGTTTGCCGTTTGTTCAATTCGTCCCGGATCCGAGATGCCTTTTCGTAATCCTCGCTCTCGATGGCAAGCTGCAGGAACTCCTTCAGTTCTTCTTCCGAATATTCATCCAGGCTTTCTTGCTTTCCGGCAGGTTCCTCCGCAGGCTCGCCGGCACCTTCCTGTTCGGGTACCTCTTCGGCGATGATCCCGGCCGCATCCAGGATGCTGTCGTAGGTATATATCGGGCAGTTGAAGCGGAGCGCCAGGGCGATGGCGTCGGATGTCCGGGAATCCACTTCCTGCATGTTATTGTCCTGGATGCAGACCAGTTTGGCAAAGAACACCCCATCCTGGAACTTGTTGATCACCACTTCCATCAGTCGTATCCCATAGGATTCCGCGAAGGAGCGGAAGAGGTCGTGAGTCAGTGGCCGCGGCGTCTTGATCTTCTCCAGTTCGATCGCGATGGCCTGTGCTTCAAAACTCCCGATGATGATGGGGAGCCGCCGCTTCCCGTTTCTTTCTTCAAGAATAAGGGCATAGGCGCCGCTCTGCGACTGGCTGTATTTCATGCCGATGATTTCCAGGCGGATCTTTTCCATCCGGGTGTACAATTTAGCCCAAGCAAACCTACATGAAATTTGCCGATCTGGCAAATAATGCTTTAAAAAATTGGTCTGATTAAAGAAAAGTTCCTAATTTTGTATTCCCCTTAAACACATAAAATTAAATATTTGCAT
>DAIRDK010000239.1:0-4168 GCA_036796175.1 Bacteroidales bacterium
GCGGGGGCTCTCCATCTTCTTCAGCAACAGCAGCACCGACTGGGCCAACCAGGGTGTCCTGCTGCTCAATGCCACGTTGACGGTGCGCGAGAACCTGGCCGGTTCGCACCAGGGCAAGGGGTGGGAAACCTTTACGGATGCTGCCATCTCGGCACTCTCGCAGCAGCGTGAAGGATTGATCTTCCTGCTGTGGGGCAACTATGCCATCTCCAAACGCGATCTCATCGACCAGTCCAAACACTTCGTCCTGACTGCGCCACACCCTTCGCCATTGTCGGCTGCCAGGGGCTTCTTCGGATGCAGGCACTTTTCACCGACCAACAACCTGCTGACGCAAATGGGGAAAGAACCGATCCGGTGGGATCTCAGGGAGGCCTGAGTTATTGTATTAGCTTTGCAGTTTATTGTGAGCAGTATCACACACAAATGGTTGAAAACGGCATATTATTTGCAACATTTCAGGTTATTCTGCATCTTTAAAAGATCCCTGATGAAACCCATGAAAACCTTGATCCCACTGCTTGCCGTATGCTCTTTGCTGATCACGGCAGGTTCCTGTCAAAAAGATGAACCGGCTCCCGCACCACCTGATGAAACCGGCCTGGTCCATGTTCACTTTTTCCACCTGGTGAACGAGGCACCGCTGGAACTGGATACCATGAAATATATTACTGACGGCGGAGTCCAGTTCAAGGTCACGGACCTTCAGTATTTCATCTCCCGCATCACCCTGTACCGGCACGGGGGCGAACCGGTGGTGCTTTCCGACGGTGACAGCATCAGGTATATCGATCTCCGGCTGGCCGAAACCCTGGACTGGCCGGCTGCCGGGACCATTGCAGCCGGGGATTACGACTCGGTGGCATTTAACTTTGGCCTCGACGACAAGCAAAATAGATCCAACCGGTTCCCGGATCCTCCCGAACGGGATATGTTCTGGCCGGAGGTGCTTGGCGGAGGCTACCATCACATGAAGCTGAATTCGGTATGGAAGAACTGCTGCACAAACATCCAGTCACCGTTTATGATGCACCTGGGGACAGGACAGATCTACAGCAGCGTGACCCCAGATCCCGATTCGATCATCGGCTTTGTCCCCAACTGGTTTCACGTCTGCCTCCCCGCCTCTTCCTTTACCATGGCCACCGGCGATACACTCACGATCGGCATCGTCATGAACATCGACCACTGGTTCAACGGACCTCCAAACCCGCTTGACCTGGACACTCTTCCTCAAGGGATCATGCAGAACCAGGCATTGATGCAACAGGTTAAGGAAAACGGGGAGGGAGCGTTCACAATCGATTTTCCCATCATCTTATATCCGCATTAACACGGCCTGGCCCGATGAAAGACAACGGATGGATCCTCTTTGTTGTTTTGCTTTTCCTGGTTTCATGCGGAAAGGATGAACCCGTAGTTGACAAGCCGACGCCGTATGTCATCGATATTCCGTTATTCTTTCCCACACAACTGAGTATTCCGGCAGATAATCCCATGACCGTTGAAGGGATCGCACTCGGACGGAAACTGTTTTATGACGGACGTCTCTCCGGGCGTACAGACCCCGATTCCCTGATGTCGTGCAGCACCTGCCATTTGCAAAGCCATGCCTTTGAATGCGGGATCGATCATCCGAAATACACGGGAGGTCATCCCTTCGGATTGTCCGGAGTCCCGACGCCTCATACGATGATGCCACTGGTCAACCTGGTGTGGACCAGCACGGGCTACCTCTGGAACGGAGTGATCGAACCGGCCAATCCCGATCCGGCCAAACGGCAGCTGGAAGACCTGGTGTGGATGGGGATCGTTGCGCCCCATGAGATGGCCGGCGACACCAACCGGACGAAAGCGTTGATCCAGTCGATCCCCGGCTACCCGGAAATGTTCAAAAAGGCCTTTGGCTCGGATGTGGTTACTGTGAAAAATATGGGCAGAGCCATCGCCCAGTTCGTCAGGACCCTCGTCTCCTCCGACTCAAAATTCGACCGGTACCTGCGCGGCGAGGTCCAGCTGAATCCTTCGGAACTGCACGGTTATGTGCTGTTCATGACGGAAGAGGGCGCCGATTGTTTCCACTGTCACGGGGGCGAAGGCAATCCGCTGTTTACAACCAACCTCTTTTACAACAACGGGAAGGATTCGGAGTTCACGGACACGCGTGACCGGTATCACGTTACCTTTCTCACATCGGATATCGGGGCATACAAGGCCCCGACATTAAGGAACCTGATCTTTACTGCCCCCTACATGCATGACGGCAGGTTCTCAACGATCGATGAAGTGATCGATTTCTACAGTTCAGGATTGGTCTACAGTCCGTATGTCAGCACCCTGATGCACCATATCGGAACGGGCGGAAACCAGCTGACTCCAGCCGAGAAAGCCGACCTGAAATCCTTTTTGCTGACCCTCAGCGACAGCAGTTTCATCACGAATCCTGCCTATGGTCCGCCGGAGTGAAGTTGGGATCAGGGCTCGAGGTGATATCGCTCAAGCCGTGCTTCAAAATGCTTATCTCCGCTGTAAAAAAACGAGTGGTACTTGATCCGGCCCACATTCCTGGCATATACATCATAAGTATAACGGACAGGGTGCGGATCGTTAGGATTGACGGGAACTACGGAGAACCTGGCTGTTCGGGTCGTAAAGGTTCCTGCAGGCACGGTGATCAGTGAGTCTTTGGCAAACATCCTCAGGTAACCGTAATAGAGTATGGGAGTCGTTGTCGTATCTGTGTACAGCGTATCCGTAAAATTTGTTGCCGACATGTGGATCTGGCCGTCTGAATCAACCAGATATCCCGAAGAATCACGAAGATAAACCGGGAATTGTCCGCTCATAAATACAACCGGTTTTCGGATCATCTTAAAATAAGTCTGACCATTGATCACCGTATCCTTCGAAATATAAGCGCTGTCCCAGTCGTTCGTGGGTGTTGCGACACCGTTCGAATCGATGTCGTAGTTCTGATAGATCCAGTAATTGCCCACTTTCAGGGCCATAAAATCATCTTCGGGTGCCGGTTGGTATCCGGAATCGTTTGATTTGTCGCACGAAGACAGGGTGAACAGGATCAAAACCGGCATAAGCCATTTTCCTTTTTTCATAACTGATCGGTTTAGTTAATAATTGGTTAGCAGGGAGTCGATCAGTGCATCATGCAAGCCGGTTTCTCAGATTAACGCATGTATTATGTATTTATTCTCGACTAATAAAAATAATCGTATACTTGTTACATGATATCCTTTCCCAACGCCAAGATCAACTTAGGACTGAATGTTACGGAAAAAAGGGCCGACGGCTACCACAATATCGAAACCGTCATGTATCCGATCCCCCTTTGCGACATCCTCGAGATCATCCCTTCAGGTTCCGAGGAAACAACGCTAACGATTTCCGGCATCGATATTCCCGGATCCCCGGATAAAAACATTTGTTTGAAAGCAATTGACCTGTTCACTCTTCACTCTTCGTCCCCCACTCTTCACTCTTCACTCTTCACTCTTCACTTGCATAAGCAGATCCCTCCCGGCAGCGGTCTTGGCGGCGGATCTTCCGACGGGGCCTACACCCTGAAAATGTTGAATGACATGATGGAAACGGGTCTTCAGGAAGAACGACTGATCCGGCTGGCCGGACAGCTCGGGAGCGACTGTCCATTCTTCATCCGGAACCGGCCGGCTTTCGCAACCGGCAGGGGAGAGGTCCTGGAAGAAATCAGTCCAGGCCTGCACGGATATCACCTGGCACTGGTCATTCCCCCGGTCCATGTGAGCACGGCAGAAGCCTATTCGATGATCACCCCGGTTAAACCGGTCATTTCGACCAGGGATGTGGTTGCATTGCCGGTGAATGAATGGAAAGGAATGCTGATCAATGACTTCGAAGGCCCGGTCATGGCCAGGTACCCGGAAATTAGCGCAGTGAAAGAGAGACTCTATGAACTTGGGGCGCTTTATGCCTCCATGAGCGGCAGCGGCTCGGCGGTTTACGGGCTGTTCGAAAATCCTGCCCGCATCCTCAACTCATTCCCTGTAGATTATTTCATCCACACCGCCCGGCTCTGACTTCACTCTTCACTTTTCACTTTTCACTCTTCACTCATTTTGGTGCCATCCGGATCAGCTCGGCTGCAATGATCCCGAAGAGGATATTGGGGATC
>DAIRDK010000240.1:0-4167 GCA_036796175.1 Bacteroidales bacterium
TCATTGGCAGCAGCATCTTCGATGTGGAACTGGAGATGGACAATGCCCCCGGTTTCCTGCGGAAGGTGATGGGGCTCCTCATAGGACTGCTGCCGGTGATCTATTTCACCCTCTCATTCCGCTTCCGGGGACAAACGATCGGGAAACGGATCCTGGGCATCCGGGTCATCTCCCTCCACCATGACCATGTCGGCCTCTGGCACGGCTTCGAACGCAGCCTCGGGTATTTCGCCTCCGCCCTCGAGTTCGGATTCGGTTACCTCCAGGCTCTTTGGAACCCCAACCGGATGTCGCTGCACGACAAGATCGCAGAGACTGTGGTCGTCCGAGTGCAGGGGAAACACGCGGCGAAAGGTCAGCGTAAGTAGTCGATGTTCGATGTTCGTTGTTCGATGTTCGTCCAAAACAAATCGTGAAATCGTGAAACGGTGAAATCGTGAAATAAATAGCACACAGATGACACGGATTTAAACTGATTTTCACAAATTTTTGTCCTTCGAACATACTACGTCCTTCGTCCCAAGTCCCTTGTCCAAAACCGACAACTGATAACCGATAACCGACAACCAGACGAAAATCGTGAAATCGTGAAATGGTGAAATCGTGAAATAAATATCACACAGATGACACGGATTTAAACTGATTTTCACAAATTTTTGTCCTTCGAACATACTACGTCCTTCGTCCCAAGTCCCTTGTCCAAAACCGACAACTGATAACCGATAACCGACAACCAGACGAAAATCGTGAAATCGTGAAATGGTGAAATCGTGAAATAGTCGTGTCTTAGTGACTTCGTGGTGAGGAAAAAGAGTATGAAGAGTATGAAGAATATGAAGTCAGACACGGCATGCCGAGAACCAGTTTTGAGTTTTAAGTTGAAGTTTTGACTTTTGAGTTTTGACTTTTACGTTAACCTATTATGTATTTTTACAAGACCAATCAACAACTGCAACATGGAACAGTTTGACCATCTCTCTATTTTCATCTCGATCATCATTGCCTTAGGGTTCAGACATCTGATTTTAGGTTTTGTCAGCCTGATCAATTTTCGCGGAAAAATCAAACTATATTATCCTACCATCGTCTGGATGGTCTTTTTAATGTTGCTGCAATTGTTGATCTGGTGGGTTCTGTTTTATCAACATACGACGTCGGACTGGAGATTTTATAAATTCCTGCTGTACCTGATCATCCCGATCGGAGTATCCATGATGGGCCATCTGCTGTTGCCCGACCTGAAACCGGAAACTGACCTGGAAGAAACCTATGATCACAACCGGAACTGGTTCTTCGGACTCATTGCAGTGATTGCATTCATAGGGATCACGCAGGGCAGCGTTTCCTCATCGGGGTTCAGTTTTAATCTGGACTTATGGTTTCTGATCATCCTGTTTGTGCTCTCGGCCTGCGGATTGTTCATCCGGCTGAAACGAATGCAATTCCCTTTATCACTAGCCTTTCTGGCCTGGATTGTGGCTTATATCTCCATATTTTTTACCCGCCTCGGGTGATATGAATGATGATGCACTCGCTATGACCCTCCATGATCTTGGCTACACAGACTCCTTCGAACAATTGAGGATTGAGAATGACCTGACGGGTTTCGACATCGGGCGCGTTGTTGCCGAACATAAGGAACGGTACATCGTAAGCACGGAGCAGGGGGAACTGGAGGCCGAGATCACGGGGAACCTGCGGTTCTCAGCCCGGGGCCGCGGGGATTTTCCGGCTGTGGGCGACTGGGTGGCGCTGACCATTTACGATTCGGATTTTTCCGTCATCCATAAGATCCTGCCCCGGTCGTCGGTTATCTCCAGGCAGGCGGTCGGTCAGGCCGGGGAGATCCAGATCATCGCGACCAACATCGATTACGCCTTCCTGGTACAGGCCGTGGACCGCGATTTCAACATCAACCGGCTGGAACGCTACCTGACCATCTGTTATTCCTCCGGCGTGAAGCCGGTCATCGTCCTGACCAAGACTGACCTGGCAAATGAACAACGGCTTTCAGAGATCGTAAACAGCATTCACCTTCGAATTGAGAACATCCCGGTCATCGCCATCAGCAACGAAACACACAGCGGGTACGAAGCCCTGGAACCTCTCATTGAAAAGGGAAGAACCTACTGCCTGCTGGGATCTTCAGGCGTCGGGAAATCCACGTTGCTGAACAACCTCTCCGGCCGGCAGCTCTTGGATACCGGCGCGATCAGCACAAGCACCGGGAAGGGCCGGCATGTGACCAGCCACCGGGAACTGATCGTGCTCGACAGCGGCGGTATCCTGATCGACAACCCCGGGATGCGGGAGGTGGGGATCACCGATACCACCGGCGGCCTGGAGACCACGTTCGACAAGATCTACAGCTATTCGCACCGGTGCAAATTCAAAGACTGCACCCATACCGGGGAGACCGGTTGCGCAGTCATCGCAGCTGTCGAAAACGGGGAGATCGACCGGAACTCTTACGAAAACTACCTGAAGATGGAACGGGAGAAAGCCCACTTCGAATCCTCGGTCCTCGAAAAGCGCAGAAAGGACAGGATGTTCGGGAAGATGATGAAGAACTACAAGAAGGATAAGGGGAAGTTCGGGGGCTAAGAGGCAGGGAGCAGGGAGCAGGGAGCCGTTGTTCGGTGTTCGGTGTTCGTTGTTCGATAGTAGTCTTCCGGCCTCGGAGAGGCCATGCGTCTGTAGCTAATATGGTGCCCCCATGCGTCTGACAGCCCCGTAGGGGCTGGGCTATCAACGCGCCAACCAATCTTGTAATACCGCTTCCTGCGCCGGTGTAACATCCGCCTTTCGGCGTAACATGAACTTCCTTGCTCCCTTGTCGGTTCCTGCGTACTCTTTAAGCTCCAGTCCGGCATAAGAGAGGTACTTGTCGTAATTGAGATCCTTTGTGGTATAGATATACTCGAAGAACTTCACCAGGCTTGTGCCGGCGATCTCCTCGCATGACCGCTGGAATTCGGCGTCGGTGAATCCTCGACCGAGCTTTTTGTAGTAGTGGTTATACAAGTACCTTATCACGTCGTCCAGCGATTTGCTGTTCTCAGTTGCATGGCGGATCGCAAAATCGAGAAGGAGCCCCACCACCGGGCCTTTCACATAGTACGAGATCGACTTGCCGGCATCGGCGCCCTGCTTGCCGAAGGGGCCGTCGCTCCAGGTTTCGTAACTGGCCTGTGCGAGCGACTGGTGCTTCCGGCCCGGGTTGTTCTCCAGCGTCGTGATGTCCTGCGCGAACCTGTCAAGGAGCTGCCGCTCGTTCATCAGTCCGGCCCGCTCCAGGACCAGGTATTCGTAATAGACCGAGAGCCCTTCGCTCACCCAGAGCAGGTAGGTCTTGTTGCCGCGGTCGTAATCGAACGGTCCCAGCTCGAAAGGCCGTATCCGCTTCACGTTGTAGTTGTGAAAATACTCGTGCCCGAGGAAACCCATGGTCCCGGCCATCCCTTCTGGCGTTTCGAGCCCTTCGCCGGTGAAGGTGACGGTCGTATTGTTCAGGTGCTCGATGCCTCCCCTGCCCGGACCAATGCCGATGAAGGTGTACTGTTTGTAGGGAATGTCTCCCATCAGGGCCACCGCGCTCTCAACCACCTTTTTCAGGTTATCCATGAACAGTTGCCTGTCGAACGCACCCATGCCGTACCCGATGAAGCGGTGTTCGATCCCGTTCACCCGGAATTAGGGCAACTCTTCGAGTTCCCCGATCAGCAGCGGACAGTCGTACAGGATGTCGAAATCCGGTGCGGTAAATTCACGGGAGGTCCCGAAAACAGGATCCAGTCCGGTGGCAATACCTGTCCACCGGTCGCTGCAATCGATCTTTACCAGTACCGGGAGGTCCAGCGATCCTTCGATGTATTCGGCATGCTGCCCCATGTTTTCATTCCAGAACGCCTGCTGCATCGCAAACTCGCGGGGAGCCATTTCCTCCGCGCCCGAAACCAGTCGCGTCAGCATGGTGATATAGTCCTGCGCCTCGTTAACCAGATGCTCCAGTTCGTTCGGATAGATGACGGTGAACACGCGGCAGGCCAACACGTCCTCCAGCACGGACTGGTTGAACTGCAGCATCTCGCGCGCCGCTGCCAGCGCATTCTGGTTGAGCGCGGATACCTGCGGCATAATAGACGGCGGCGGTATCATGCCGCCTCC
>DAIRDK010000241.1:0-4140 GCA_036796175.1 Bacteroidales bacterium
CCCGCATAGGGGGTGGCCCGCCATGGGAGACGGTCTTCACGGCAAGGAAATGGGTGAATAAGAATACGGAAGAGATCCTGGTGAAAGCCTCTAACGGTGCCAGCGACTTCGGTAACAAATTCGGCCAGCCGTTGATCTGCGGATCGGTGCTTACGTTCGAATATGCCGGAGAAGACAAAGTTTACGGGTATGACAAAGTCATCATGCTCGCCGGGGGAATCGGCTTCGCAAGGAAAGAGGACAGCCTGAAAGAGGAACCCGGAGCCGGCGACAAGATCATCGTGCTGGGCGGCGACAACTACCGCATCGGCATGGGAGGCGGCGCCGTGTCGTCGGTTGCGACGGGCGAGTACGGAAATGCGATCGAGCTGAATGCCGTGCAGCGTTCCAATCCCGAGATGCAGAAACGTGTGTTCAATGCCATCCGGGCAATGGTGGAAATGGACCGTAATCCGGTCGTTTCGATCCATGACCACGGGGCCGGGGGACACCTCAATTCCATCTCCGAACTGGTGGAAGCCACCGGAGGCACGGTGAACATCGATGCCTTGCCAATCGGGGATCCGACCCTGTCGGACAAAGAGATCGTCAGCAACGAATCGCAGGAGCGGATGGGATTGCTTATGCGACCCGGGGATGCGGAACTGATGAAAACCATTGCCGACCGAGAACGGGCTCCCTACTATGAAGTCGGGCAGACTACGGGCGACCATCAACTGATCTTCGAAGACCGCCGCTCAGGGATCCGCTCCATCGACCTGAAAGTAGAAGACTTCTTCGGGAAGCCGCCGAAGACGATCATGAATGACTCGTCACTCGTCACCCGTCACTCGTCACTTCTCTACGATCCTGAGAACATAACCGAATACCTGAACGACCTTCTCCAGCTTGAAGCGGTCGCTTGCAAGGATTGGCTCACCAATAAAGTCGACCGGGCCGTATCGGGCAAGATCGCGAAACAACAGACATGCGGTGCGTTGCAGCTGCCGCTGAACAACCTCGGTGTAACGGCACTCGATTATTCGGGGGAGAAAGGCATTGCCACTTCACTCGGGCATGCACCTGCAGCCGGTCTGATCAACGCGGCTGCCGGATCAAGGCTCTCGGTCGCAAAAGCGCTTACCAATCTTGTATGGGCGCCTTTGACTCATGGACTGAAAGGCGTCTCCCTCAGCGCCAACTGGATGTGGCCTTGCAAAAACGAGGGAGAAGACGCCCGGCTCTATCTGGCTGTGAAAGCGCTGAGCGACTTTGCGATCGCCCTGGGCATCAACATCCCAACCGGCAAGGACTCCCTCTCGATGACCCAGAAATACCCGGACGGAAAAGTCGTTTATTCTCCGGGAACAGTCATTGTTTCCGCTGTGGCGGAAACATCCGACGTAAAGAAAGTCGTTAGCCCGAATCTCTCTTCCGAAGAGAATACGACGCTGATCTATATCCCGTTCACCAAAGGAGGCTTCCACCTTGGCGGAAGCAGTTTTGCCCAGGTCCTCGGCCAGCTGGGCAACGAAGTTCCCGACATCACCGATCCCGCTTTCTTTGCCAATGCCTTCGCAGGCATACAGAAACTTGTTGCCGAAGGGCTGATTCTCGCAGGCCATGATGTCTCGGCCGGCGGACTGGTCACCACCCTTCTCGAAATGGCCTTCCCGGAAGAGAAGCCCGGGATGGATGTGGATCTGAGCGTTCTCGGCGAAAACGACCTGGTCAAGGTCCTCTTCAGCGAATCACCGGCCGTCGTGATCCAGGTAAAAGATACCGACCATGTCCGCTCGGCCCTCAAAGAAGCCGGTGTTTCACACCAGGTCCTGGGTACCGTCACGTCCGATGGAATACTAACCATCCAGCATCAGGCATCAGGCATCCGGTATCCCGTTGCCACTCTCCGCGACACCTGGTTCCGCACCAGTTATCTCCTCGACCGCAAACAGTGCGGCGAACAGCTGGCGCTGGAGCGTTTTACCAATTACAAGAATCATCCGCTGAAATTCAGGTTCCCGGAACCATTCACCGGGAAGGCCTCGCAGTACGGGATCGATCCGGCCCGGCGGAAACCCACCGGCATCAAAGGGGCGATCATCCGAGAAAAGGGCGTGAACCGTGACCGCGATATGGCCTGGGCCATGTACCTGGCAGGGTTCGACGTAAAAGATGTTCATATGACCGACCTGATCTCAGGACGGGAGACGCTCGATGACGTGAATTTCATCGCATTCGTGGGCGGATTTTCCAATTCCGACGTACTCGGATCGGCCAAGGGCTGGGCGGGGGCCTTCATGTACAATCAAAAAGCGAAAGAGACGCTCAACCGCTTCTTTGCCCGTCCCGATACCCTGAGCCTCGGCGTTTGCAACGGATGCCAGCTCCTGGTCGAACTGGGACTGATCTATCCCGGCCATGAACTGCATCCCAGGATGTCGTGGAATGATTCACATAAGTACGAATGTACATTTGTCAATGTGAGCATCCTGGAGAACCACAGCGTGATGTTGAAGTCGCTGACCGGAACGCGCCTTGGCATCTGGGTGGCTCACGGCGAGGGCAAGTTCAATTTCCCCTATGCCGAGGAGCGTTATCACATCCCGGCAAAATTCAGTTACAGCAAATATCCGGGAAATCCGAACGGATCGATGTACGATGCGGCATGTATTGCCTCGGAC
Source organism: Bacteroidales bacterium (assembly GCA_036796175.1). GTDB lineage: Bacteria > Bacteroidota > Bacteroidia > Bacteroidales > FEN-979 > DAIRDK01. The sequence goes on from DAIRDK010000241.1 coordinate 2,664, forward strand.
GACGGCCGGCATCTTGCGATCATGCCGCACCTGGAAGATTCCGTGCTTCCCTGGCAGTGGCCCAACTACCCGGCAGGTCGCACCGACGAAGTGACCCCCTGGGTGGAAGCGTTTGTGAATGCGAGGAAGTGGGTGGAGGAGGCATTAGGCATCAGGCAATAGGCATTAGGCAATAGGCATTAGGCATTTTAGGATGTTGAAATGAATCAGGGGAAACACAACTTATATGATTGCAATGCCTGTTTATTCAGAACATTGTCCTGTTATTTTGTAACAGAGCAAGAATTCGAGCTGATTCGCAGGACATCTTACCAGCTGAAGTTTGAAAAGGGCGAGACCATCATGAAGCAGGGCGCGAAAGCGCAGCAACTGGTCTTTCTTCACCTTGGGATCGTTAAATTTGTTTACCAGTCCGACCAGGGGAAAAACTTCATCATGACCATCGTCAAGGGGCCGATCCTCCTGGGCGGAGCGAATCTCTTCTTCCGGGAGACCAATATTTTTTCGCTGGTCGCAGTTGAAGATTGCGAGCTTTGTTTCATCGACAGCCGGGCGCTTCGGAACGTGGCAGCTGCGAACGGCCACTATCTGCTTGCATTATGTGAGCGTTCGGTGGAGATGTTCCAGAGTTCGATCTTCAATTTCATCAGCCTGGCCCACAAACAGGTGAACGGCCGGATTGCGGATATTCTGATCTACCTGTGGGAACATGTTTATAAGGATACCCCTTACGAATTCACCCTTCAGCGAAAAGAACTTGCGGAATATGCTGCCTGCTCGTCGGAGAATGTGATCAATACACTTTCGAAATTCAATAAGGAAGGGATCATAACCCTTGAAGGGAGGAAGATCGTGATCAACGACTTGCAGAAACTTCACCTGATCAGCAAAACGGGGTAAGGATATTTAGGCATCAGGCAACAGGCAAAAGGCAATAGGATTTCCGGCAACAAATCCGGTCTTGACAGACATATTATTCCTTATTATATTTACAAAAAATCTTTCCATGACCCGATCAAGGCTGGTTACAATTTTGTTGCTTTCTGCGGCGTGGCTTAATATCAACACATTATCCGCCCAGAAGACCCTGACCCTGCAACCGGGTCCGGGAAACGGCGGATATGCAGCGTACATCATTGATTTCATGCCAACCTACAACCAGGGAGAACCTGATGTTTTCCTGGCCTGCTACTGGACCTTCCAAGGGATTCCGGGGGTGGGACGAAGCCTGATGCGCTTTGACCTGTCGGAGATCCCACCTGGATCTGAGATCTTCAGCGCTACGCTGAGTCTCTATTATTATCCCGGGGTGAACGGCGGTAACGGAGGCGACAATGCCTGCTGGCTGAAACGGGTCGGTGAACCCTGGGATCCTGACCTGGTGACATGGGCGACACAGCCTGTAACCGTTGAGGCAGGACAGGTTGAGATCCCTGCCGCACCTTCGTTCACCAATTTCCCGGATATCGACCTGAAA
>DAIRDK010000242.1:0-4124 GCA_036796175.1 Bacteroidales bacterium
CCGACGAACGGGCCGATCTGGTCGGTCAGGATCTGCTCGATGGGTCTGTACAAACGTCCGCTTGCGATCCAGTCAGCATAGATCATCTTTTTCGGTCCGAACGGGGTTTGGAAAACCAGGTCCTGGCCGATGATATTCTGCCTGAACGGGCGAAAATACGCTTCGAGATCCATGGGCCAAAAATATTGAATTTTCTCGTCCCTTTCATGACCCGGATGTCCTATTTTTTTCGGAACTTTGCAACCGGAAGTGCATGATCATCATGCAACAAAGATTATGTTCCAGGAACCTGTTTCAGCCCGAAATGCCTGTGACGATTGCAAGGACAAGTCCTGTGCAGCCGCCGTGCTGAATTCACTCGAGACTTCACTGATCCGGGAGAACAGCCGGGAGGCGGAATTCAAGAAAGGGGATATCCTGATCCACGAAGGATCACTCAATTCGCATATCATCTACCTTAAATCCGGGTTGGTCAAGGAATACGTAAGGACTCCGGACAATAAGGAACAAATCCTGCAGATCGTAAAGAAATACACCTACCTGGGGCTGCCTTCCCTGTTCGGCGACCGAATCAATCATTACTCATATGCAGCTTTGGAAGATGTCAAAGTCTGTTATATCGACCTGAACACTTTCATGGACCTCGTTCACAAGAACGGGGAATTCGCCTACCAGATCCTGGTTTCGGTATCCCGCGACAGCCTGAACAATTTTCACCGGTTCATGAGCCAGTCGATGAAGAAGACCTACGGCAAAGTCGCCGACGCGATGCTCTATTTTTCGAAAGTTATCTATGAATCAGACGAATTCGAGATCCCTTTCTCCAGGCAGGAACTGGCCGACCTGATCGGCATTTCGAGAGAAAGCGCCACCCGGGTATTGCAAAAACTTCGGGAAGACCATGTCCTTAACCTGGAAGACAGAACGGTACGGATCATCAACCCGGAGTTGCTGCAGCAGATCAGCAGGCACGGGTAAGGGGGACGAGGGACGACGGATGAAGGACGGAAGATGGGGGACGGGGGACGGGGGACAGACCGCCGCGGTACCCGGCAGATCATTCTGAGGGTTTGTTTAACACCAATTGTCCTCCGTTCAGCAGCACCACACCTCCATTTACAATTTTTATTCCCGATGTGGAGGTCCCATTGGTAAATATCCGGGTATTACTAGTTGAGGTACCATAGAACTTCACTGATGGCAACAATCCACTGCCCTTGACAAACAGTCCCGGAAGGGTCTGAATCAGGCACCCGCCGAGGAAAACAGCCGAGGTTCCAGAGGCATCCATATTGATATAGTGGTAACCGGAGGAATACACTCCGGACAGGACCGATCCCAAGGCGACAGCCGGCACGATGTTAATGACCATGTATTCCGCCGGGACATTAAAAGGCGGGAGTTGGTCGAATGCGTACCACATATTACTCGAACTTGAAAGCCAGCCGTAATTCATATGGTATTCCCAATCCGGAGCAGTATCGAACCTCCAGCCGTCGCATACGATCGAATGGCCGTCGATCCGGTAGTGTATGGGTTGATTCAAGTTGAGTTGAGCTTTAATTATGGCCCACCAGACAGATGCTTCGAATGCAGTTCTTAATATATATCCGCAAGAGAAATCATACACATTCTGGGTATAAACGCCAACCATTTCCAATGTCGCGGCACTGGAAGCTGCACAGCCGTATTCCATCCCTACCTGCACACCGACATCGTGACAGATCTCGGCCACTGCATCCTGCTGGGCTGCCGGTCCTGTGACGGAATCCACCTGGTCGCGCATATCCCACCATTGGTAGGGATCGGAAGGAGTCAGATAGGTGTTGGGCGGCCAGCACCAGTACCGCATGATCTGGGCACCGGCCGTGGCCACACATCCGACCAGTGCCCTCACATTGCTCTGGCCTGTACAGCCAAGGTCGGGACATTCGTTGTTGTAGGGTGGCCGTTGATGCCAGTTTGAAGTAAGCAAGACATCGCCTTCCGTATAGTTGCCGGTGAGCATCGGCGCATCCGTTTTCCGGCTGGAACTATAGGCTGCAAGCCGGTTCCAGGACTCACGGCAGGAGAATTCAAGAATGCTTTCAACCTGTTCGGCAGGAATGGTCACTATGGATCCGAACGCCCTTTCAACCAAATCAAGGTGGGCCGCCATTCTCTCCTTCACCAAAGCGACGATACCCCCGGTATCTTCCGGGTTGAACCTTCCCCTGTCGGAACTTGCTTTTACCGGCGAGAATTCCCGCCGCAGGGACATTACTGTAAAGCCGTCCGGTTCAACATTGCACCAATAGCCGATCAGCTTCCCTTTGTAATGCAGTTCCCGGGCCGGTTCGGCGACAGCAATGCTGTCGCCCGCCCAATTCCCAAACCGGTCAATGACTTTCAGAATATACTTATTGGCGATCATCGTGGCCTCATCACGGGTCACGAACTGCGCCAACACTCCCTGGCACAAGAATAATAATAATGCTGCAAAAACTAATTTTTCACTCTTCACTTTTCACTTTTCACTCAACTCTCACCAGTGCTCCTGTTTGTTCATCTTGATCATGCCGCTATTCTGCAGTGTCAATCCTCCGTTATAGATTTTTATCCCGGAAATAACATTCCCCTCCGTATAAATCAGAGAAAAATCACTTGAGTTTCCATAAAATTTCACCTTTTCGGTTCCTCCGGTTCCGGTTCCCTTGATCCAGCAGGATGGAAGTGTCTGAATGATTGAGCCCCCGAGAAAAGTAGCTGTCGTTCCCCACGCATCAAGGTCAACATACCTGATACCGGCCAGGTAGGTTCCCCCAAGCGCTCCTCCCAGGGAACAGTATGGGAAAATATTTGTCACAATAAATTCTTCATCCGGATTGCTGTTATATAAGAAATCAACGTTATACCAGGCAGTATGATAATCGTTCCATCCATAATTCATATGGTATTGCTGTCCCGTACCGACTCCTGTTCTCCAGCCATCGCACACAATCGAATGACCGGATGAACTTGTGCCAATCCGGTATTGCATAGGTCGATTGAGGTTGATGCTTAACTGTATCAACATGAACCAGGCATTGTATTCGAAATCTGATCGGTACAGAACATCACACGTGTTATGGTACAGGTTCATTGTGAAAACATCCACCATATCCTCCGTGTTGGCGCTGGAACCGTCACAGCCATAAGACATATCGACTTCCATTCCTACATCAAAGCATAATTCAGCTACGGCATCCTGCTGAGCGGCAGGGGATGAAGGATAATTGACCTCGTCTTTCATATTGGGCCAGTCATAAGGGTCAAGCGGATTCCCCGGATTGTTGGGGGGCCAGGCCCAATACCGCATGATCTGGGCTCCGGCAGTCGCAACACATCCGACCAAGGCATTGCCGTTATCTGTTTCAGAGCACGCCAGGTAAGGGCAATAATTATTGTATGGAGCATTCTGGTCCCATTCTGTAGTCAGGAGGAACTGTCCTTCTACATAATTATCCGTTACAATAGGAGATTCCGAGATTGAACCCGGCACATAAGATGCCAGTTCCCCCCAAACTTCCCTTCCGGAACGCGTCAACAGGCTTTCAACATCCTCAATTGAAGCTGTTTTTATACTTCCGGATTTCATTTCAACGGCCCTGACATAATCCGCCATTTTTTCTTTGATTAGCGCTACAAGACCTGTTGTTTCTTCCGCTTGAAAGATACCGATGTCTGAACTGGCCTTCACACTGCCGAATTCTCTCCGGATTGGCATAACAATCCATCCGCATGGATCTACCTGGCAGTAGTACCCAACCAGAATACCTTCATGGACAAGTTCCTGAGCAGGTTTTGCGAATGCTGCAGACTGACCGCCCCACGGTCCAAATTTTGCGGTAGTGACCTGGATATACTTATTCGCGATCATCGTGGCTTCCTGATTGGTCACGAATTGCCCGGGACTCTGTTGCGACAACAAGAGGCAACCTGATAAATAACAAAGTAAGAGGATCTTTCTCATGATGGCCTCCCTCCTACTGAAGCGTCACAAGAACAAGGATTTGTCCCTTCGTCCCTTTAGGCAGTGATTCCATGGCTTTGCCCAGGATCGCACCGGCCGCGATGGCGGCAGCGGCAAAGAAGATCAGGAACTT
>DAIRDK010000243.1:0-4112 GCA_036796175.1 Bacteroidales bacterium
CCCCAGAGTTTATCTATGATCTTTATACTTCAAGAGGCGTTCGATGCAAAACAGGAATGGCATTGCCGGAAGAACCAATTACGGTCTCCGGTCTGGCTAAGGGACTTTACCTTGTGCGGATTTGGTATGAAGACCATTATACGTGGACCAGGTTCATCATTGAATGACTTCAATCCCTTGACGGTAAAGAAAAGTGTCCCGATGAAACGATTAGCATTATTGTTGCCTGTTATTTTAATCTTAATCTCGTGTGATAAAAACGAGAGGGATTGGAATTATGTAGATTATATATTTGCAGGCCAGGAGAATGGCAGTGGTATCAGATATATTGACGTAAATCCTGATGACACCATTCGTGTCATTGATTATCCGGAACACCTTTCAACAACCAAAAGTCTGGATTTAAACAATGATAAAACTCCAGATTTTGAATTCGTCTTAGATATATCTCCTCCTTCAAATTTAGGAGCATCTGCCAGTATGTTAAGGATAATTCCATTGGGATCAAATTCCGTTTGTGTTTCGATGATCAATGGATTCTGGGTCGACTCTTTACCCTTTGGTGATACTATCAATGAAAACATTAAATGGTCAGATTCAACGGCCCTGATCTATTCTCATATCCATGTGGTGAGCGGTCAAGAATCGACTTCTGGATATTTTTTTGAAGATTACGGTAACTATGTTGCTGTGAGAGTAGAAAAAGGAGGACATTCATTCTTCGGATGGATAGCTATTAAAAGAACTATTTTAAAACGATTTGCAGTTACCGTTCCCTGGTAAAATGAACGAGGACGGCGGTCAGTCGCTACAACCTTTTACCGTCCGCCGTCCTTCGTCCTTCCTGCCTGCCGGCAGGCAGGCGTCCGTCGTCTTACATGGTAATGTAGTACACCTGCCCGTTCACAGTCACGGTGGCCTGGTTGTCGCAGGTGCCGTCGCCGTAATCCACTACGAACAGGGGCCAGCCTTCAGGCTGGATGTTGAGAACGCCTGCGCTGACCCACTGGCAGTTGGTTTTCTTAACCAAATCCTGGACCACGGTCATAGTATAATCTAGTCCCTCGACGGTGGTACCATTTGCGGTACCCCGGACCAGGTACACGTCATCCCACCAGATCCACGGGGTGGTGATCCCCTCCGACCATTCGAGCTCGTGGTGCGAGTTCCAGAAAAAAGTTCCGGTGTTGTCGGGCTCAACGATCTGGCCGTTGACCACGATGTCCCACCAGTAGTTGCCGCTGTTGTTGAGTCCCATGTTGGTGACGGTCTTGGTGCCCATCACGTGGTAATCGTTTACGTGATAATCCTCAAAATTATAAGTGATCACCGTGCCGACGTCAAAGTATCCTCCGGTAAACGTCACGAGGATCTTGCCGCGGCGGTAAATGCCATCGGTGCATAAACAGTTGGATGGTCCGAAATCGATGGTCAGCAGGAACGGAACGGCGGTCCAGTCCAGGGTTGCCAGAATGCACTGACCCATGTAAACGGTATCGAGTCCGCCGGATTTCAGTTTCCCCGCCAGGGACATCACCTGGTCGGAAAAGAGTTTCGCATCGTCGTAAACCTTTTCGGAGATGCCATTTTCGTTGGCGATGAAGGTTTGCGACTGGTAATCCTTGGGTTCTTCCTTTTTCTTACACCCGTTGAACGACAGGGCGACAGAGAGCATGAGTAAAAAGCTCAGGATAATTCGGGCTGTTTTCATAGTTAGCAGGTTTTAGGTGTTTAAAACTCGGAAAAATACGGGCTGATATATGGACAAAGTCGGGTTTCAGATGCAATAAGAGTAATTTATTCCTGCATGTTCGTAACTTTGTCCAATGATTCGGAAAGGAACTTTTCAGGTCCTGTTGCGTATAATAACGTAGATCGTTGCGTTTTAATATATCAAAAGAAAGAATTTATGCTCATCGAGATAAAAATACCCAGTCCGGGGGAATCCATAACGCAGGTCCAGCTGGCCAAATGGCTTGTCCAGGACGGCGAGGAGGTGGAGAAGGACCAGGAGGTGGTCGAGATCGACTCCGACAAGGCTTCGTTCCCGATTACGGCTGAGGTTTCCGGGAAGATCGCGCTGAAGGCAGCAGAAGGGGATACGCTGCCGGTAGGCGCCGTGATCGCCGTGATCGATGTTATGGAAGTTACTAAAAAAGGCACCCCGGGCCCCATGCCCCCTGCTCCAAGCCCCCTGCCCCCCACTCCAGGCCCCACGCCCCCCGCCCCCAGCTCACCGCCCCAGGCATTCACGCCGTTGGCCCGTAAGATCATGAAGGAGCAGCAGGTGGATTCCGCAGCCGTAGCTGCTGCCTTCCCGGGCAAGCGGATCACGAAGAACGACCTGATGGCCTTTCTCCAGGGCAGGAAGCAGGCAGCTGCTGCCACTTCCCCTGCGCCGGCGGGAGAACGCACGACGGAAAGAAAGAAACTGACCACCCTGCGGATGAAGCTGGCCGAGCGGCTGGTGTCTGTAAAAAATGAGACGGCCATGCTGACGACGTTCAACGAGGCGGATATGTCGGCCGTGATCGCTCTCAAGGAAAAATACAATGAGGCATTCAAAGAGAAGTACGGCACGAACCTTGGGTTCATGTCGTTTTTTACCAAAGCTTCGGCCATCGCCCTGCAGGAATTCCCGCAGGTAAATTCGATGATTGACGGCGATGAACTGGTCACCCCGAATTTTGTAGATATCGGCATTGCCGTCAGTGCGCCGAAAGGCCTGGTGGTACCTGTCATCCGGAATGCCGAACGGCTGGGCCTCGGCGAGCTGGAGCGGGCGATCAAGGAGTTGGCTGTAAAAGCCCGCGAGAGCCGGATCACTATCGACGACATGAAAGGCGGCACCTTTACCATCACCAACGGTGGCGTATTCGGATCGCTGATGTCGACCCCCATACTAAATCCCCCGCAAAGCGCCATCCTTGGCATGCACAAGATCATGGACCGGCCCGTCGCCTGGAACGGGCAGGTCGTGATCCGGCCGATGATGTACCTGGCCCTCTCCTATGACCACCGGGTAGTGGACGGACGTGAGTCGGTCAGCTTCCTCGTCAGGATCAAAGAGCTGATCGAACAACCCGTGAAGTTACTGACGTTCGGGATGGATCCTGACAAACTGTTACTGGATCTTTAGCCTCAGGGAACAAGGAAGATGCGCAAGCACGTCGATTTTTTAGTACTCGGATCGGGGATCGCCGGTCTGACCTTCGCGCTCAAGGCAGCGAAGCACGGGAAAGTCTGCATCATCACCAAGCAGAAGAAAGACGACACTGCGACGAGTTATGCCCAGGGGGGTATCGCCGCGGTGATGTACAATCCCGATACGTACGAGAAGCACATCCAGGATACGATCATTGCCGGCGACGGGTTGTGCGACGAACAGATCGTCCGGCTGGTCATTACGGAGTCGACCGATCGCGTGAAGGAGCTGATCCGCTGGGGAGCCAAGTTCGACAAGACCAACACGGGGCGATATGACCTGGCCAAAGAGGGCGGTCATTCCGAGTTCCGGGTGCTGCACCACAAAGATTCCACCGGCCGCGAGATCGAGAACACGCTCCTGGAACAGGTCCTTCGGCACCCGAACATCGAGTTGCTGGAAGACCATTTTGCCATCGATATCATCACCCAGCACCACCTGGGGATGGAGGTGAACCGAAAGACGCCCGACATCCGCTGTTATGGCGCCTATGTGCTGGATCCACGGACCCGGCTGATCCATACGATCCTGGCCAAAGTGACCATGATCGCCACGGGCGGAACCGGACAGGTGTATGCCACCACCACCAATCCGCCCATCAGCACCGGCGACGGCATCGCGATGGTATACCGGGCCAAAGGCACGATCGATAACATGGAGTTCATCCAGTTCCATCCGACGGCGCTGTACAATCCGGCCGAAAATCCCGCGTTCCTGATCACCGAGGCCTTACGTGGGTTTGGGGCCATGTTAAAAACCACTGACGGCAGGGAGTTCATGCATAAATATGATTCCCGCCTGTCACTGGCTCCCCGGGACATTGTGGCCCGGGCCATCGACAGCGAGATGAAGCTGGCCGGGGTTGACTATGTCTACCTCGATTGCCGGCATCTCGACAAGAACGAAT
>DAIRDK010000244.1:0-4099 GCA_036796175.1 Bacteroidales bacterium
CGCTGATCACCTTCGAAGACGTCCCCGGATTCCTGCCCGGCACCAACCAGGAATTCGGCGGGATCATCAAGCACGGCGCCAAACTGCTCTATGCCTTCTGCGAAGCGACCGTGCCGAAGATCACGGTCATCACCCGAAAAGCTTACGGAGGAGCCTATTGCGTAATGTCAAGCAAACACATAGGCGGGGATGTGAATTACGCTTACCCCACTGCCGAAATCGCCGTGATGGGCCCCGAAGGTGCCGTGAACATCATTCACAAAGGCAAGCTCAGCGAGGAGAAGCGGACGGAGGCGGTGGACCATTACCGGACGACCTTTGCCAATCCATACAAGGCGGCCGAACTCGGGTACGTCGACGAAATCATTTACCCGCGTCAGACCCGCCAGAAACTGATCCAGGCCCTGGATCTTACACAGAATAAGAGCAAGACCAATCCACCGAAGAAACACGGGAACATTCCGCTGTAACAATCCGGATTTTGAGTACTTTTATGGGGCTAATTCAGTCCTATGAGAACTAAATCCATACTCGCCCTCTTCCTGCTGCTGGCCGGAATTCAGACCGTCACTGCACAGTACTGCTGCGAATCCGACCGGGATGCCCGGTACCAAACGGTTGCCACGGCCTACGACTCGGCCCTGGCCTCACGAATTCCCGTGGTCACCCTGCCCGAATCGTACCGCGTCAGGAGTCTGCCTGCGGCGATCGACAATTCCACTCTCCCCTATTTCCCGGGGATCTATGCGCAGTATCTCTTTTTCAGCTGCCAGCAGTATGCGGGTGTCACTTACACCTATACCTATGAAGTGAACCGCCTGCGGAATGTTGCGGCCAACGTCGAAGAGAACCGCTATCCCGCCCACTATACCTGGAATTTCCTGAACTACGGCGGTCAGTTCGTCGGGGTGAATTTCCTGCATACGTTCCATGCCCTGATGCAGCAGGGACAGATGAGCCGGGCGGAATATGGGCCCGATACCGCCACGCGCTACCTGGGATGGGTTTCCGGGTACGATAAATATGAAAAGGCCTTCCCGAACAGGATCCTGGGGATTAAATCCATACCGATCAACTCCGAAGAAGGGATCCTCACGATGAAACATTACCTCAACGACCACCTCGACGGTTCGGCCACCGGGGGCGTCGCCTGCTTCACCGCCGCCGGCCCGACCAACATTTCGGTGATTCCAAACGGTCTGCCGGAAGCGGGCAAACATATCGTGCTCAACTGGCAGCCCTGGGCTACGCACGGGATGACCATCGTGGGCTACGACGACTCGATCCGCTATGATCTTAATGGCGACGGGCAGTGCACAAATAACATCGATATCACCGGCGACGGGATCGTGAATGCCCAGGACTGGGAGATCGGCGCTTTCAAATTCGCCAACTCTTACGGTGCCTGGTGGGCTGACGGCGGTTACGGGTATGCACTCTACCACTCCTTCGCATGCCCCTTCGAGCAGGGCGGCGTGTGGAATAACTGCGTTTACATCGTCGAACCCGACACCGCCTACGTCCCCCTGCTCGGGATGGAATTCAAACTGAAATACAACCAGCGGAACCAGCTTCGCATCACGGCTGGCGTCAATGCCGATACCACTGCCGATTTCCCGGCCCATACCATGGAATTCCCGTTCTTCAATTTCCAGGGCGGCGGGCATGTCATGCAGGGCATCGACAGCATCCCCGGGCAGGATGAGATCGAACTCGGCCTGGATGTGACCCCCTTGCTGACCCACATAACACCCGGCCAGCCGGCGAAGTTCTTTTTTATCGTTGAGGAAAACGATCCCTACCAGCTTGGATCGGGCCTGATCCGTCATGTGGCATTCCACGATTACTCGGGAGAAGTTGAAGTATTCGAATCCCACGACACAGACGTGCCTGTGACCAACCAGGGAGTAACTTACGTATCGGCCATCGGGAGAGTCGACTTTTCTCCCGTACAAATCACAACCGAGTCGTTGCCGCCGGCTGCTCCGGGAGTCCCCTGGTCGGCGCAGCTTACAGCCGGTGGCGGGAAACGGCCTTATCAATGGGCGCTTGTTGAGCAATGCCAGAGGTCGCCGGTGGACCCCGGCTATACCGGGGTGAACGACATTCACCTGATCGAAACAAGCGACGAGATCCCCTATGCACAGGTCGTCCTGCCATTCAGTTTCCCGTTCTTCGGAACAAGCTACGATACCGTTTACATGAACAGCCGCGGCATGCTGCAGTTCACAAACGATCAGCTCCCGTATCCATACCTCATCGGCTGGGACGACATGCTCCGGAAAGTTCCCCTGATCTTTCCCGCGTTTTCCTGGTATCACCGGATCAGCTACGCCGACAGCGACGGCATGTGGGTCAGGAAAGAACCCGGGAAAGTCACGTTCCACTGGCAGGTCTCCGTGGCAAACTACGAATCGGGGACCGACAATTCGTTCGAACTGGTCCTCTTCCCCGACGGCTCCTTTGAGTTCCATTACGGGAACTGCTCCAATACCGGCACTGCCGACCGGGTCATGACGGGGTATTCCAAAGGGGATGACATAAGTTTCGAGATCAATGAGACGGCTGATCTGGCATCCCTCTCAGGGCAGTCATTCCACTATACCCCACCCAAAACGCCCGATGGACTTAACCTCTCGGATGACGGGCTGCTTTCGCTCAACACCCCGCAGGCAGAAAACCTTTACGACATCAGGGTGCGGGTCAGCGATGAGCAGCTCTTTACTGATGAGAAGGAATTCCAGTTCACGCCCGGGCTCCGGATCAAGCCGTCATTGCCTGTCCACGCCGGCATGGCGTGTTTCGGTGAATCGTTGCCGATGGATATCCTGCTGACCAACCCTGGACAGGCTTCACTCGACAATCTCCAGCTTGTCCTGCGGAGCGCCGATACATTGATCCTGATCACCGATTCGACGGATACGTATGCAAATCTGGGTGCCGGTCAATCAGCACAGGTTCCGGGAGCATTCGCTTTCCAGATGCAGGAACATTATCCTGACGGTGCGCTGCTGTGGTTCACCATCCAGGCCTCGGCCGGCACATCGCACTGGAATTACACCTTCCCCGTGACGGTTTCAGAGACCGATCTCCGCCTGACGACCTATAACCTGCACGACGGGGCTAATTCATTGCTGGATCCCGGGGAAGTCGCCGACTTAGAGGTGGCAATCGGCAACTTCGGTTCCCGTGACGCCGACAGCGTTACGGTCACGATCTCCATGCCCGATACATCAATCAGTCTCCTGACGTCTGCCGTGGTCGAACAGGGCTTGCTGCAGTCGAACGAGGCCATGAACCTGTCGCTGCGACTGCAGGCTTCACGTTACATACCGGCCGGTAGCAGCCGGACAATCACCCTGGATGTGACCGCAGCCACAGGGATATCGAAAGAGTTCACGATTGACCTGCAGCTCGGGTCCCGACCCGTGGCGCTGGTGAACCTCACCAGTTACACCTCTTCCATTGCCGCCATGAAATGGGCGCTCGACACGGTGGGAGCCACGTACGATCAGTACACCTGGCTGGGCCCCCACCTGCTGAACTACCCTGTGATCTTCCTCGTTCTGGGCACCACCACCGGTTCCCATTTCCTGACCGACGATGAAGGGTCGTTCTTCGCCAATTACCTGGCCAACGGGGGCAGGCTCTACATGGAAAGCTATGCCGAATGGTCGCACAACACGACCGAACTGAATTCTTTCTTCCATTATACGACCCAGCAGGTGCCGGCCTATTACTTTGAAGATATCCAGGGGCTGTCCGGCACCTTCTGCGAAGGGCTCGCCTATCCGTACCTGGGAACCTCATACATCTCCGTAAACGACTTCACGCCTGCTGACCCGGCGTTCTCCATCATTGGGAACACCGACCTGGTGCCGAGGCCCCTGCAGATCGCCTACGACGGCGACGACTACAAGACCATCGGCTCGATGATCGAATTTGGGAAACTTTCAGATGGACCTTATCCCTCCACAAGGACCGAGCTGATGCGCCGGTACCTCAATTTCTTCGATGTGATCTACCATGGCCCGTTCCCTTACTTCCACGCCGATTCAACCACTGTTTGCCGGTTCCACCCCGTGCAGTTCACGGACGA
>DAIRDK010000245.1:0-4080 GCA_036796175.1 Bacteroidales bacterium
CCAGGTAATTTCTGCCGGCAGAACTGGGGTGAAGATCGATCCGGTAACTCCCTACACCCACACTGTCATGGTATCGTTCAGCGCCGATCAGTTTGCCCCGGGCTTCGACACCGACATCCTGTTCACGGATCGTATAGACTGTCTTCATGCGATACCCTTCCCGGGTATATGGCCGCAGGGCCAGCAGGCCGGTCCCAAGGAGATCGCCCCGAGGCCGAATGCCGGGGTATCCCGGACCCCCGGACAGGGTTTCCGCTTCCGTTTGCATCCAGTAAAGGAAGGACAGGCTGAGCTGTCGTGAATCGGCCAGTGCTTTGGCTCGTTCCTCTCTTGATACCCCTATCAGCGGTTTGATCCAGTAGTCTATCTGCGGCCAGTTTACCAGGGATACGTCACTCTGAAAGAAGCTTTTCCTGAAATTGCGCCGGTAGAGAATTCTTCTGAAATGCCATAAATCGGTACCCCTGAGGATATCTGTCGGTTCATTGAATAAGGGCCGGTAAACTGGGTCCAGGGTAACGGGATCCGGGGTTGTCCAGCTCAACTGAGGGGCAGGCCAGAATGGTGCCTGATAGGAGCGCCAGAAATCATACCCGCGGGGCTTTTCGATAGTCCAGTCCGTTCCGGGGAGGTAATCAATGGCAAAGCACCACGAGAACGCCTGTTGATCGTTATAATCGTGATTCCCTTCGACCGCATGGGGTTCTCCGCTTTCCTCCTGACATTCCGCGCCGAAAGTATGTTCCGCACCGGAAAGGGGCAGGAGATCACCGAGATCGGTTGCGTCCAGAATGAAGGCGGCCTTTATAGTTAAATCCCTTCCCTGCAGGGGATCCCGGAAGGTAACCGCCTCTATCTTGTCCCTGGAGGCGTACACTTTCACCGGTTCGTGGTTATGGAGAATGCGTAATCTTCCGCTGGATTCGAAGGGAATGAGCATGCTGCTGAGAACCGTGTGAGCGACCCGCGGTTCGTGGCAGAGGGAGCTGACATTGCCTTCCCCCGGGTTCAGATGGGGATCCCTTAGAGCTCGTTTGACGAGAGGGTAGTAGCTTCGGTAGTGATTGCGGATCAGATTTCGGAATTCCCTGTAGCTTTCCGTACAACCCGTATCGCGGCTTTCGATCCAGGGATTTTCATCCGGGGGAACCGCCTGTACCGTGCACTGTCCTCCGATCCACGCGGTTTCTTCGGTCAGCAGTACCTGTTTTCCCGAGCGAAGCGCTGCGAGGGCACCGGCGATTCCGCCGAGGTTTCCCCCTACCACCAGTATATCAGTTTTTGTTTCGTTCAAGGGGCAATCCTTTTATCCGAAAAGTCGGGGGACAAACAGAATGAGTTGCGGGATGAATATCATTGTAATGATAGTCGCTACAACTAAGCCGACAAACATAATGATGTAGGGCGTAGCCTTCTGAACCTTTATTTCACCGATTTCACATGTTATGTATAAAACCACGCCAACCGGCGGTGTGATCAAACCGATGATCAATGACATCAGGACGATCAGGCCGAAGTGCAGAGGGTCGAACCCGTATTCCATGGCAAGGGGTGCCAGGACCGGAGTCAGGATTATGGTCGCGGCCATGGTGTCCACTACCGTACCGATGGCTATCAGGATAGCGACCAGCAGGATCATGATGATGTAAGGGTTGTCGGAAACCTGCCTGAGGGTTGTCACCAGATGCTGGGGTACCTGTTCGCGGGCGAGAATCCAGGCGAATATTGATGCAGTGGCTACTACGATCATGACGACAGCTGTTTTCAATGAAGCGCTTACAAGAATACCCTTGAGGTCCGCCGGTTTGATTGTCCTGTAAACGAACATCGTGATAGATAGAGAATATATGACGGCGATCGCTCCCGCTTCGGTTGGAGTGAAAATCCCGAAAATGATGCCGAGCAGGATTATAGCCGGAAGCATCAAGGCCAGGATCGATTCCCTGGTAGCCTGACCGATTTCCCGCAGGCCGGCCTTGGCTTCCGCAGGGTAGCCATGACGGATAGCGATGAAGTAGCAGGCAAGGATCAGTACAATTCCTATTAAAAGCCCGGGAACGATACCCGCGAGAAACAGTTTGGCAATGGACAGATTCGTCATCGATCCGTAGATGATCATCAGAACAGAAGGGGGAATAATCGGCCCAAGGATTGCCGCACTTGACTGCAGTCCTACCGCGAATTCTTTTCTGTAGCCGTTTCTTTTCATGGCGGGAATAAGAATGGACCCGATGGCCGAGGCATCCGCAACTGCCGAACCGGAAAGGCCTGCAAAGATCATACTGCTGAGAACACAGGCCATGGCGAGACCTCCACGAATCTGACCAATGAATGCTTTCGCGAACCGTACGAGACGCTCGGAAATGCCGCCCTTTTCCATGATTACTCCGGCCAGGATGAAAAAGGGAACCGCGAGAAAAACGAAAGAATCGGTACTGTAGACTATCTTCTGGACGATCATGACAAGAGGCATGTTACCGAAGATCATCATGACGATCATGGAAGACATGCCTATAGCAAAAGCGATGGGGATGCCGAAAAGGATAAACAGAAGAAGAAGTATCAGGAGTACAGTAAGGATCATCGTGCCACCTCCGATCGAAAGAATCGTGAGATGAGATGTATGATCTTCAATACCAGGGAAACCGGCAGGGATAGAAAAACGAGAGACATGGGAATTCTCAATGCAGCGGAGGTTTTTCTGCTCCAGACAGGATACACCTTGACGGAGTAGTAAAGCAGGATGCCGAAGAAGAGGATGAGAAGACCCGAAAGGGCCAGGGTTGCCCGGCGTCTCTTTCGGTCCGGCAGCCTGGATATCAGAATATCGATGCCGAGATGAGCTCCCTTATTCACGGCAAAAGCGCTTCCTAAAAATACCAGCCAGACAAAGAGGTATCTGCCCAGTTCTTCTATCCAGATAAAGGAACGTTCGAATATTCGGAATACTACCTGGGTGAACACCAGGATTACCAGGCTTGCCAGAAGGAACATCAGGCTGTATTCGAGTATTCGATTTAAAATGGAATTCAGCTTCTCCATAAATAACCCTTTTGATACAACAGGTACTCTGAAGAGATGTTTTCTCCAGAGTACCATGGATTGTATGGATGGAACCGCCTATCGAAGGTCGTTGATGATTTCAAGCAGGGAATCCACGTCCACCGTCTTTCGGAAATCATCGACCATCGGTTTGAGTTTCTGTCTGAAGGACTCGAGGTCCGGTTCGATTATTTCCATACCGCTGTCCTTCGCTTTCTGTTCGTTCTGTTCCGTTATCTTGCCGATTGCCTCATACAGCCATGCTTCGGCTTCGGCGGCGGCATCGAGAAGAATTTTCTGATGTTCTTTCGAGAGGGAAGAATAGAAATCGTCGTTGATCACAAGAAATGAAGCGGTATAAATATGACCGGTTTTGATGACATAGTCGGTGATATCCGCAAAACCGGAAGCAAGCGCGCCGCTCAGGTCAGCTTCAGCCGCCTCGACCATACCGGTCTGGAGAGCCGTATACAGCTCTGGCCAGGGAACTGAGATCGGCGATGCTCCAAGAAGCGTAAAGGTTCGCTCATACACCGGGGTTCCGGGTACTCGGATCAGGAGTCCCGCCATGTCGGAAGCCTTTTTTATAGGGCGTTTGGTGTACATATTGCGGAACCCGTGGGGCCACCATTTTAGAACGGTAACTCCCGTTCTTTCTTTGACTAGCTCGGCAAGGCGTTCTCCCACTTCGCTGTCGGTAACCCGGCGGACATGGGCGAAGTCGGTGAACTGGAAGGGCAGATCCAGTATCCCCATCTCCGGGATGAAGGATGTCCACCAGGTTGGGAAGGACTGCATCATTTGTATCCCCCCCATCTGAATCGAATCGATCATATCAGCCTCATTTCCCAGCTGACCGCTGAAAAAGAGTTGAATGTCGATCTGCCCGTTAGATCGTTCGCGCACGGAATCTGCGAACCGTTTTGTGGCTTCATACTGAATGTTGGTTTCATTGGCCACGGACCCGAGTTTGATGATTACCGGTTCCCCTTCCTGCAAACCTGTTTTTTCCTGTTGACCGCCGGCCGACAAAATGGC
>DAIRDK010000246.1:0-4060 GCA_036796175.1 Bacteroidales bacterium
ACGGCTCGATTCCTAAGCCAGTCAAGCCGTTCGTCGGCCCCTGGCCTCCTCACTTCCACGCCTGGCTTTTAACGGAATCTTCGCCGAGTGGGTGCCCCGTCGAAAATCCGAAGGCAAAAGATCCGCCTCAGAAAATTCGCGTCAGGAAAATCAAGGAATGAGCGTTAAAAACTTCGGGCTGTCTGAGGATCCCGATCGCAGCGGAGGCGAAGATCGGGGGTCGAATTTCCGCAGTTTAGCAAGTTACGAAGATATTTAGCGAATTTTCGGAAGCGGTAGAAAAAATGATACCAGTCATCGCGTGAGCAGCCTTGACCGGGGCCCAAATTACCACATGGCACAATATTGTTTAGGAAAGCCCCGGGCGCAGCTGCGATGCGATGACGAGGCCTAGCGGCCTGAGCGAAAAAAAAGAAGATAATAATGACAAGCAGAAGTAATAAGCGAAGAAACGGCCAAATGAAATAAAAGAATCATTTGCCCGAATAGGGTAGGCGGTTCAATATCGACCTCCCCAACGTTACTTCATCCGTATGTTCGAGTTCATCCCCGATGCTGATACCCCTGGCTATGACGGAAACCTTAACGCCTGACGGTGAGATCTTTTTAAACAGGTAATAGTTAGTCGTATCGCCTTCGATGGTGGTGGGGAGGGCCAGGATGATCTCCCCGACGCTTTCATGTGACAGTTTATCGATAAGGGAGCTGATGTTCAGGTCCTGGGGACCGACTCCCTCGATGGGGGAGATGATGCCGCCCAGAACATGATAGATGCCCGTGTACTGCCCTGTTGCTTCAATGGCCATGACGTCACGGATATCCTCAACCACACAGATCAGGGAGTGGTCACGTTTCGGGCTGGCGCAGATGGAACACAGCTCCGTATCGGAGATGTTGCCGCAGGAGGTGCAGTAGATGACTCCGTTCCGTA
Organism: Bacteroidales bacterium; assembly: GCA_036796175.1. Taxonomy (GTDB): domain Bacteria; phylum Bacteroidota; class Bacteroidia; order Bacteroidales; family FEN-979; genus DAIRDK01. Next base: position 932 of record DAIRDK010000246.1, read on the forward strand.
GGCCGATCACCGCATTGCCGAAGGCTTCCACCTCCTCTGGACGGCATTTGAGCAGGTGGAGGGCCATCCGGAGCGCCGACCGCTTGCCGATCCCCGGCAGCCGGGACAGTTCGTTCACGGCGTTTTCAAGGAGTTGTGACGGATAGGTGTTCAAGGCAGTAAGAAATCTTTATACTTTTGTCTCACAAAATTAACCTATTCATGCGTACCTGCATTATCCCGGTCCTCATTTTTGTTTTCTCCATGAGCCTTTTTCCGCACGCAGGAGCCCAGCAGACGGCGCCGAATAAGACGGATGAGGCCGGGAGAAAGCAGGGGGCATGGTGCAAAGTGGATTCGGCCGGGCGCAAGATCTACGAAGGACAGTTCCGCGACAATATCCCCGTCGATACGTTCCGTTATTACTATCCCGACGGGAAGATTAAGACCATTTCGGTCTTTGCGGAAAAAGGCCATAAGGTGAAGTCGGAATCGTTTTACAAAAACGGCAAGTCTATGGCCAAAGGGATCTATCGTGACGAGAAGCGCGACAGCACCTGGCGGTTCTTCATGGAATACGACGGCAGCCTTGCATCAGAAGAAACCTATACGAAGGGGGTGAAGAACGGTGCGGAGAGGATCTGGTTCCCCGGCGGCACAGTAGTTTCCGAATCCATAACCTGGAAGGACAATATACGCGACGGCCCCTGGCAGACCTGGTATTCCGACGGCAGGATCAAGATGAAGGGAGCTTACCGGAATGGTGAGAAATCAGGGCCTTTCGTTTTTTATTACGATGACGACAACAAGGTCATGATGACCGGCGAATACCTTGAAGGGCACATGCACGGAACCTGGCTCTATTATTCAGACAAAGGGGAAGTGGTCAGGACCGAGAAGTATGATAAAGGGATTCTCCTGGACAGGACGCCGAAGGAATAGGCGGGATTTCACGATTTGTCAGAAACACGGAGAACACGGAGTTTAAAATGAGGTGCTCTGAGAACTTTTCTTCAAACTTTGAGACCTTTGTGTTTCAGATCTTTTAATACTTTTATCTCATCGAAATTTCCCTGACCTTCCCCTCCAGCCTGCTCTTCTCCGCCTCAAATCCCATAATATGGCTCTCTACCGACTGATCGATGGTGGAGGTCAGTAATGCGGGATTATGCTGGGAGATGGCCTGGATCCAGTCTGAAACAAGCCGCCAGTCGCCGCCTCCGTGCCCGGAGTTCTTGTACTGGGGGATATCGATTGCGTTGGATTCCATCGTTTCCGATTTGTCGGTTTTGAAATCGTAGATCGTAAACCGGGACATGTCCCCTTCGATGAATCCCATGCTGCCCATGATGCGTGTCCTGCGCCCGCCCCAAGGGGTGAATGCCTCCATGCTGAAACTGGCTGTTACGTTCTCATCGAACAGGATATTGGCGGTGTAATGATCGCATTGGTCATTGTCCATGTCGTAAACGCAACGGCCATAGTTTGTCGTCTTCAGGTAGTTCAGGATCGCATCGCCCTGTTTGTCCTTGTCTTCGGGAAGATCGAACACATAAGTCCATCCCTGTTGCCGGTAATAGATCTTCATGGCGGAATAAGGGCAGGTGCTCTCCACTGCGCACCCGTCCATGCAGCGTGGCGTCCATCCCTCCGGTGCATTCTCCTTACGGAACCACTTCAGGTCACCGAAGGCCTGGATCTTTTTCGACTTCTTTCCCGTCATCCAGCGCAGGATATCGAGGTCGTGGCACGATTTCGCCAGGATGATCGGTGTGGTCTGCTTTGAATTGTGCCAGTTCCCCCTCACATACGAATGGCTCATGTGGATGTGTTCGATCGGTTCCATGTGCTGGATGCTGATCACTTCTCCGATAGCACCCGACTGCATCAGCTCACGCAGCTTGATGAAATAGGGAGCATATCTCAGGACATGGCACACGGCCACGATCCTGCCGGTCTTTTTCGTCAGCGCAAGAATGTCATAGCACTCCTTGGCACTTGGGGAGATGGGTTTTTCGAGCAATACGTCGTATCCCATTTCCAGCGCGGCCATGCAGGGACCGTAATGCAGGTTGTCGGGCGTGGTCACGATGATCGCATCGGCAAACTTCGGCCGCTGGAATACATGTTCCCAGGTCACGAACCGGTTGGCATCGGGAATCCCGTGCTTTTTGGCATACCGCTCGTTACGGACCGGTAACGGTTCCGCGACGCCGACGATCTTCAGGTCGTCCGGGTATTCGATCGCGTAGTTGCCATAAACGTTCCCGCGGTTTCCGGCCCCGCAGGTGATGGCCGTTACAGGTCTGACGGGCCGTTTATACGCAGGGTTGCGGGGAAGAATGATCGGTGTGCCCCATTCATCCGTGGCCCATGAGGAAAAAGGGAAGAACGATGCCCCGATAGTCAGCCCCAGGATCTTCAGGGCATCGCGGCGTGATACAGAACGTGTCATCTGGAAATATTTTTCCAAATGTAATGAAATGTTTTACCCGTTCCTGAACACGAGGGCCCCTTTTGAAACATCCAGCGTGATGACCGATTCTTTATCGATGTTCCCGTCGAGGATCTGTTTCGAAAGTTCATTCAGCACCATCTTCTGGATCACCCGCTTGATGGGGCGTGCTCCGAACATCGGGTCGTACCCGGCATCTGCCAGGAAACCGATCGCCTGGTCGGTAACCCGGAGGGCCATGTCGTTCTTTTCCATCATGCGGCTAACCTGCTCCATCTGCAGGCGCACGACCTGCCTGATCTCATCCCGGGTCAACGGGGAGAACATGATGATCTCGTCGATTCGGTTGAGAAATTCCGGGCGGATCGTGCGTTTCAGGAGCTCGAAGACCTGTTCCCGGGTCCGTTCGAGGACGGCCTCCCGGTTGTTGTCGGTCACGGTCTCCAGGTTCTCACGGATCAGCTGTGATCCCAGGTTGCTGGTCATGATGATCAGGGTATTCTTGAAATCGACCGTCCGTCCTTTATTGTCCGTCAGCCGTCCGTCATCGAGCACCTGCAGCAGGATGTTAAAGACATCCGGGTGGGCTTTTTCGATCTCATCGAGCAGGATCACGGAGTAAGGTTTTCTCCGGACGGCTTCGGTCAGTTGCCCGCTCTCCTCGTAACCAACATATCCCGGGGGAGCTCCGATAA
>DAIRDK010000247.1:0-4057 GCA_036796175.1 Bacteroidales bacterium
TCAACTTATCTGCGTCTCTGCGTTAACTTTGCGTCTCCGCGTGAAAAGATTCCACGCAAAGTCGCGGAGCATGCGCCAAGACGCAGTTTTATAAATTATTAACTATCCGATGTATCCCTTGCTTTAATAAGGGAGTATTAAAATTGATCAGCAAGCCTAATCTTAGTCCCGACAATTTTAGATAAGTGAGTGTTTGTGCGAAATGGACTGGAGCAAGGACTTCAACTGATTTTATTTCTACAAGGACTTTTAGGTCGACCATCAGGTCAATCCGGTATCCAATATCCAACTTGACATTCTTATAAATGAATGGCAGCGCTAATTGTTGTTTTACATCGATACCCAATTCTAACAGGTCATGGGCTAATGCGTGCTCATAGGCTGATTCCAGCAGGCCAGGTCCTGTTTTTTTGTGCAATGAAAAGGCTGCGTTAATAATAATTGTTGCAATCTCGTTTTCTGTCATGGTTAAAATTTTACCACTTAATCGGGTTTGGTGGTAAAAGGTAATGCGGCAAATACTATTTTTAATACATCTCCGCGTGAACTTTGCGCCTTTGCGTGATTTTTTCTCGCAAAGACGCGGAGGATTCGCAAAGACGCAGTTCCCTGAATGGAGAGTACCTGAGCCTCTAAATTTGGGAAAGAGGCACAGGGCAATGCGGCAGATACATTTTTTTTTGCGTCTCCGCGTGAACTTTCCGCCTTTGCGTGAAAATGCATAGCTTTGAAGAAAAAAAAGCGGTAATGAGATCTCCAGTCAGAACGATATTCTTTGTCGTCTCTCTCCTGGTTTTTATCCCACAGGTAAAAGCCACTGTTGTCGACAGCTCCTTTAACGGTTTCACGATCAAGAACGAATATGTCATCAAAGCCCTGCCCGACAGTGTCTTCAAGTACTTTTACCGGGATATCTCCTCCTGGTGGAGCGGATTGCACACCTTTTCGGGCAGCGCCGGCAACCTGATCATCCAGCCCAAAGCAAACGGCTGCTTTTGCGAGAAGCTGGCCAACGGCGGCAGTGTCAGGCACCTGACCGTCATCTACGTCGATCCTCCCAACAGCATCCGCTTTTCCGGGGGCCTCGGTCCCTTGCAGAACCTGGCTGTCGACGGAGTGATGAACGTTACCTTCACCGCTGACGAGGGAGGGACCCAAATGACCGTAACCTATACGGTAGGCGGTTATTCACCTACTTCTATCGGCTCCCTGGCCCCCATGGTCGACCGTGTGCTCGGCGAGCAGTTCGGAGCACTTAAAAAATACGCAGAAGGGAAATAACAAAGAAGCCGTCCTTGTGGAACGGCTTCTTTATCTGTCTATCCGTTAATCTGTGTGACTGCTTATCTTTTCTTAACGGTTTTCTTGGCTTTTTTCGGTGCTTTAGCTTTACGCTGTTTGATCACTGCCTGCGCCGCTGCCAGCCGTGCGATGGGCACGCGGAACGGCGAGCAGCTCACGTAGCTGAATCCAAGTGAATTGCAGAATTCCACCGAACGGGGTTCGCCGCCGTGTTCTCCGCAGATCCCGATCTTCAGATCCTTGCGGGTCTTGCGCCCTTTCTCCACAGCGATGGCCATCAGCTGGCCGACGCCTTCGGTGTCGATGACCTGGAAGGGATCTTCGGGAAGCACTTTCTTCTCGAGGTAGTCGGGGAGAAATGCACCGATGTCGTCACGGGAGAAGCCGAAGCTCATCTGCGTGAGGTCGTTGGTCCCGAAGGAGAAGAACTGCGCCTTCTCAGCGATCCGGTCGGCGGTCAGGGCCGCGCGGGGGATCTCGATCATGGTACCGATCATGTGCGGGATCTGCCTCATGCCGAACTTGGCGCAGACTTCCCTGTACACTTTCGAGATGATCTCATATTGATGGCTGAGTTCATTCACGGCACAGGTTACCGGGATCATGATCTCCGGGAAGGGTTTCTTCTTGTCCCTGATCAGCTCTGCAGCGGCCTCGAAAATAGCTCTTACCTGCATTTCCGTGATCTCCGGATAGGTGATGCCCAGGCGGACGCCGCGGTGACCCATCATGGGGTTGGTTTCGTGCAGCGCTTCGGCGCGGCGGTCGAACTCGGTGTTTGAGATGCCGAGGCTTTCGGCGATCTTTTCACGTCCTTCCTTGTTGTTGGGAATGAATTCATGCAGCGGCGGATCCAGGGTACGGATGGTGACCGGGTAACCGTTCATGGCTTCCATCGTCCCTTTCATATCAGCCTTCACGAACGGGAAGAGTTCATCCAGTGCCTTTCTTCTCTCTTCCACCGATTTCGATGCGATCATTTTGCGGAGGAGGAACAGCGGCTTCTCGGCGTTCTTGCCGTAGAACATATGTTCGGTGCGGAACAACCCGATCCCTTCGGCGCCAAATGCGCGGGCGCGTGCGGCATCTTCGGGAGTGTCGGCATTGGTGCGGATCTTCATGACCCGGATCCCATCGCACAGCTTCATGAACGCCTGGAAGTCGGGATTCTCCTCCGCTGCCTTGATCATAGGCACCTGCCCGTTATAGATGTATCCTTTGGAGCCGTTCAGGGAGATGTAATCGCCTTCTTGCAGCACGATGTTGTCCACTTTCATGGTCTTACGGGCCGCTTCGATCTTCAGCGTGCCGGCACCGACGATGCAGCATTTGCCCCAGCCGCGGGCCACGAGGGCAGCGTGACTGGTCATCCCGCCGCGGGCGGTCAGGATGGCTGATGCAGCGCGCATGCCTTCGATGTCTTCCGGGTTGGTCTCTTCGCGGACCAGGATCACCTGCTTGCCTTTCTTCGCCCAGGCGACAGCTTCTTCAGAGGTAAAGACGATCTGGCCGGTGGCGCCGCCGGGACCGGCGGGCAGACCCTTGGCGATCGGCTTCACTTTCTTTTCGGCTGCAGGGTCCAGGATCGGGTGGAGGAGTTCGTCCAGCTGGGACGGCTCCACTCTCATAACGGCTTCCTCTTTGGAGATCAGCTTCTCCCGGAACATGTCGAGAGCCATCCTCACTGCGGCAGGACCGTTTCGTTTGCCGACGCGGCATTGCAGCATGTACAGCTTGCCGTCCTGGATGGTGAACTCGATGTCGAGCATGTTGCGGTAGTGCTTTTCCAGCGAGATCTGGATCTTGTTGAGATCCTTGTACACCTTTGCCATGGAGGTTTCGAGGGAAGGTAAATGCCGGGTATGTTCGTTCTTGCCGACCTCGTTGATGGGATTCGGGGTACGGATGCCGGCCACCACGTCTTCACCCTGTGCATTGGGCAGCCATTCGCCGTAGAAGTATTTTTCGCCGGTTGCGGGATTGCGGGTAAAGGCGACGCCGGTAGCTGACGTATCACCCATATTGCCGAATACCATCGACTGCACATTGACGGCGGTGCCCCATTCGTCGGGGATGCCTTCGAAACGACGGTAAGCGATGGCACGCTTCCCATTCCAGCTCTGGAATACGGCGCTGATCGCGCCCCACAGCTGTTCCATCGGATCTTCGGGGAACGGCTTGCCAAGCACTTCCTTCACCTTCTTTTTATAAATATCGATCAGGGTCTTCAGGTCGTCGGCAGTCAGCTCCGTGTCGCTGATGTACCCTTTCCGCTCTTTCATTTTATGCAGTTCGCGTTCCAGCTGAACCCTTACGCCCATTCCTTCCTTCGGTTCAATGCCGGCTGCTTTTTCCATCACCACATCCGAATACATCTGGATCAGTCGGCGCTGGGAGTCGTAAACAAACCGGGGATTATTCGTGAGTTTGATCAGCCCTTCGCGGGTGACGTCGTTCAGACCAACGTTGAGGACCGTCTCCATCATCCCGGGCATCGAGGCGCGGGCGCCGGAACGAACGGAGACCAGGAGGGGGTTCTTCTTGTCGCCAAACATCGCGCCCATCTCTTTTTCTGTCTTCTTCAGGGCATCGGCGACTTGTTTTTTCAGTTCTTTCGGGTAGTTTTTCCTGTTCTGGTAGTAATACGTACAGACCTCGGTGGTTATGGTGAATCCTGCGGGGACCGGGAGACCGATGTTGACCATCTCGGCCAGGTTGGCGCCCTTGCCGCCCAGGAGGTTCTTCATGTCCGCCC
>DAIRDK010000248.1:0-4032 GCA_036796175.1 Bacteroidales bacterium
GCACAAGATAAATGTAATCAGAGTTCAAAATGTACGATCATGAAAACCAGGATCTCCCTTCTCAGCGCAGTGTGTTCGATTCTCCTGCTTATCAGCGCACAAATCCAAGCTGCACCCGATGAACCGGCCGCAGCGGCAGGTGCAGTAACCATTGTCAGCTCGCCCGGAGCGTACCCGCTCGCCATGAAATGGGTTACGGAGTATTCCCGTCTTCACAAGGGCTCAAATGTTACTTTGAAGCAAGCCGATGCCCGTGAACTCGAAACCCTCGCTTCCGGCGGGGAACAGATCGGATTGATCACCGGGGATGAACTGTCGGCGCTCAGCTCGAAACCTGCCTGGCAGATCGTCGCCGGTCGTGACCTGGTCGTTCCGGTGATCAGTTCGGCGAATCCGTTCCTGGCCGGATTGGTCAGCCAGGGCGTCACCCCGGAAGATCTGAGCGCTTCCCTGGTCAGGCCGGGCACCCTGCAGTGGGGAACCCTGCTGAACCATACGGAAAATACCCCTGTACATTTCGTTATACCGGATGATCCCCGGGTGAAGGCCCGGATTTCCGCTTTCCTGGGGCCTGAAGCAGCCGCATCCGCCGCCCTGAGCGTCGTCCCGCGCGAAGCATTCGCCGCTGCCGTCGCCGGGGATCCCATGGCCGTCGGCTTCTGCCGCCTGGATGACCTGCTGGCCTCCGACGGACAAACGATGGCCGCCGGCATCCGCCTCCTGCCCATCGACAAGAACGGGAACGGCAAACTGGATTACATGGAACAGATCTACGACAACGTACAGGACCTTGTACGCGGCGCCTGGATCGGGAAATTCCCCAGGACGCTCACCTCCGAGCTCTTCTCCGTAGCTGCCGCCGCCCCGTCGGATGAGCAGGAAGCCGCTTTCCTCTCCTGGGTGATCACCGACGGACAGCAATACCTCGCTGGCAACGGATTCAGCGAGCTGGTCATCAACGAACGCCAGACGCAACTCGACAAGATCAGCGCCGGCCTCATCGCCGCAGCACCGGCCGTACAGACCGCCGGCACCGTGAAATACCTGCTTTGGGCCCTGGGCGGACTGATCCTGCTGATCCTGGTCATCGACCTGGCGATCCGGTTCTCCAGGAGAAAGGCGGCCGTTGCGGAAACGGCTCCTGAAACGGCTCCGGTGTTCGGCGAAGGCACCGTGAACGCCCCGAAAGGGCTCTATTACGACAAGACCCACACCTGGGTGTTCATGGAACAGGACGGGACCGTCAGGGCCGGCATCGACGACTTCCTGGCGCACGTCACCGGCACCGTGACCCGCATCGAAATGAAAAATCCAGGAGAAAAGATCTCCAAGGGCGACCCGTTCATCACGATCATACAACAAGGGAAGAAACTGGTCCTCTATTCTCCCGTCACCGGCACCATCCGCTCCCAGAACCGCGAACTGCTCAGCCACGCCTCCCTCCTGCACACCTCTCCGTATGCCGGGGGATGGATCTACCGGATCGAACCGGCCAACTGGCCGCGCGAGATCGGCTTCCTGAGCATGGCCGACAACTACCGCGAGTGGCTGCACGCCGAATTCAGCCGCCTGAAGGACTTCCTGGCCTCCGTGATGGATAGCGGCCAGCCGCAGTACGCCCACGTGGTGCTGCAGGACGGCGGCGTGCTGAAGGAAGGCCTGCTGGAAGAGCTCAGCCCCGAAACCTGGGAGGATTTCCAGACCCGTTTCCTGGACAACAACAAATAGAACGTATAGATTTCGAACCGGATCCCTGTTCCTGCTACTTACACAAACCCCATAAAAATGAGTATCGACCGACGAGGATTTCTGAAAGTGCTATGCGCCACTGGCGCCACCCTGGCCATTGGAAAAGAGCTCCGGGCCTCCCCCTCCGCTTCACGGAATGTAGAATTCCGGGCCGTATTGTACGACGCGACCCGCTGCAAGGGATGCCGGGGCTGCGAGTACGACTGCGCCGAAGCCAACAACCTACCGGAACCGCCGTCCGCCAAAGAGATCACCGGGCTACGGAAGACGGACATCACCTGCAACACCGTGGTGAACGAATTCAGCACGTCGAAAGGCACGGTATTCCTCAAGACCCAGTGCATGCACTGCAACGAGCCGGCCTGCGCGGCCGCCTGCCTCACGCAGGCCATGCACAAGACCGCCGCCGGCCCCGTGGTGTGGGATGCGGATAAATGCATGGGCTGCCGCTACTGCATGGTATCGTGCCCCTTCGACATCCCGAAATTCGAATACCACAGCGCCAACCCGAAGATCCACAAATGCACCATGTGCTTCGACCGGCTGAAAACGGGCGAAGTGCCTGCCTGCGTGTACAACTGCCCCAACGAAGCCCTGCAGTACGGCACCCGGAGGGAACTGCTGAAAGAAGCGCACAAACGCATCAGCGAAAATCCCGGGCGTTACGTCGATCACATCTACGGCGAACGCGAAGCCGGCGGCACCGGATGGCTCTACCTTTCGCCGGTCCCGTTCGAAGAACTGGGCCTGAAAACCACGCTGCAGAACGAATCGTACCCGTCGCTCACCAAGGGATTCCTCTACAGCGTTCCCTCCGTGTTCGTGATGCTGCCCGCACTGCTGCTCGGCATCAGCCAGGCTACGAAGAAAAACAACAACGGGGAGGACGAAGATGAATAACGCGACCACAGGACAGTTCATCCTGTCCGAACTCCGACCGAAAGGGAAATGGCTGACCCCGTTCAACATGATCTCCATTCCCGTCATGATCTTAGGCGTGATCCTCATCGCCATCCGGTTCTGGAAAGGGATCGGCTCCATCACCAACCTCAGCCAGGAGATGCCCTGGGGGCTCTGGATCGGCTTCGACGTGGTGACCGGCGTAGCCTTCGCCGGCGGCGCCTACGTGATCACCTTCATGGTGTACATCCTCAACATGAAGAAGTACCACTCCATCGTCCGCGTGACCGTGCTCAACGGGTTCCTGGCGTACTTGTTCTACGCCGGGGCGCTGCTCCTCGACCTGGGCCGGCCGTGGAACGTGGTCAACCCCATCATCGGAAACAGTTTCGGCTACAGCTCCGTGCTTTTCCTGGTGGCCTGGCACTTCCTCCTCTATATGATCGCCCAGCTGATCGAATTCTCGCCCGCGATCGCGGAATGGCTCGGCGCCCGCAGGATCCGCAAGATCCTCTCCGGGATGACCCTCGCCGCCGTGATCTTCGGCATCACGCTCTCCACCCTGCACCAGTCGGGGCTCGGAGCCCTCTACCTGATGGTCAAAGACAAGATCCACCCGCTGTGGTATTCCGAGTTCATCCCAATCATGTTCCTGGTGTCCAGCGTCTTTGCCGGACTCTCCATGGTCATCTTCGAAGGGTCGGTCAGCCATCGCGTCTTCTTCGACCAGATCAGCGAAAAGAACCGGAAAGCGCACGACGGCATCGTCCGCAGCCTGTCGAAGATCTGCGCCGGCACCCTGTTCGCCTACCTGTTCCTGCAACTGCTGGTCTTTATGCACGGACAACACTGGGATCTCATCAACACCCCCATGGGCTACTGGTTCCTGCTCGAGATGATCGGCTTTGTGATGATCCCGATGCTGCTGTATTTCTACAGCTACCGCAAAGGCAATATCAACCTGATCAAAGCCGCCTCCATCCTCACCATCATCGGGGTGATCCTCAACCGGCTCAATGTGACCGTCATCGGGTTCAAATGGAACATGCCGGGCCATTACATCCCCTCCTGGATGGAAGTGGTGGTCACGCTCACCGTGCTCTTTACCGAGATCTGGATCTTCCGCTGGGTCATCCAACGGATGCCGGTCCTCCGCGATTCCCCCGACTGGGCGTCTGAACAGAAATAACCTAAACATCTATCTATATGGACGGATATACATATACTAATATTTTCGCCACAAAAGGGATCGAATACCTGGGCGTCATCGCGTTCCTGCTCCTGCTGATCCCCTTCTGGATCCTCCTGAACCGCACGGCGGAGGTGAAACAGCAGGTACGTCTCATGCTGGGGATCCTGACGGAGAACATCCTGCGCATCCCG
>DAIRDK010000249.1:0-3984 GCA_036796175.1 Bacteroidales bacterium
GGAAGATGGTCAGCTGGTCATGCCGGCTGATGCGCTTTCCCGAAGCGGGTTCGATGGAATCGATGCTCTCGATCTCATCTCCGAAAAAGATGATCCTGTAGCCGTAATCGAGATAGGCAGGAAAAACATCGACCGAGTCGCCCCGCACACGGAACTTCCCTCGCGTGAATTCCGTCTCGGATCGCGAGTACAGGCTGTCGACCAGAGCGTGCAGGAACCGGTTCCGGCTCAGCTTTTCACCGGCACGCACCCGGATGACGTTCTTTGAGAACTCTTCGGGATTGCCGATGCCGTAAATGCAGGAGACCGATGACACCACGATGATGTCGCGCCGGCCTGTAAGCAAGGCCGATGACGTGCTGAGCCGCAGTTTCTCGATCTCGTCATTGATGGCCAGGTCCTTTTCAATATATGTATTCGTGACCGGGATAAAGGCTTCCGGTTGATAATAGTCATAATAGGAAACAAAGAATTCCACCGCGTTTTCAGGGAAAAACTGCTTGAATTCCCCGTACAGCTGGGCGGCCAGGGTCTTGTTGTGGCTCAGCACAAGAGTGGGGCGTTGGACCTGCCCGATGACATTGGCCACGGTATACGTTTTCCCTGATCCGGTCACGCCCAGGAGCACCTGCGCGGGATCGCCGCGCATAAGTCCTTCGACGAGCTGCCGGATGGCTTCCGGCTGATCGCCCGTTGGAGTGAATTCGGAGGTCAGTTTGAATTCCACCTGCTAGTCGGCTTGTTTAAGGGTTACCGAGACCGGATAGTGGTCGGAGTACCCGATCGTATGTTTGGTGTATCCGATGGCTCTCAATTTCTTTCCATGCAGGATATAATCGATCCGATAGGAGGGAAGCCGGCCTGCAAAAGTGTTTCCCGCCCAGCCCTTGCCGGCCTCCCGGAAGGAATCGTTCAGGGTCCGGGTCAGCTGGTGATAACAATAGGAAAACGGGCTGTCGTTCAGGTCTCCGGCCAGGATCACCGGGTATGGCGACATGCGGATCGATGAAATCAGCTTGTCGGTCTGTTCCGACCTTAGGATGAATGCCTTTTTCAGTTTCCGGAGGATATTGAATATACCTTCCTTCAGGGCCAGTTGCTCCGTCTCCTGTTTTTTCAGGTCTTCGTAAAACGAATACTCCTTTGTGCCGAACCGGATGGAGACCAGGTGGCAGTCATAGATCCTGTAAATCCCTGTCCGGTGCCGGATATCCGCCCAGACCGCAAAGACACGGTTCCGGTCATCGCGCAGGTAGCCAGTCTGCAGGACGGGATGCCGCGTAAAGATCGCCAGCCCGAAGACCACTGCGGGATCGCGGTATTCCAGGTAGTTCTTCTGGTAGAACAGGGGCAGACCGATAGAATCACCGAAGGACGAAGTTGTTTCACCTCCCCTGGGTTTGAACTCCTGGAAACAGGCGAAATCGGGCTGTTCCAACCGGAGGAAACGGCTTGCTTTCCGCTGCGTATCCGAATAATCGGATTGTATATAATTGAATCCATGAATGTTATAGGATATCACCTTCATGGTGCCTGTCGGTTGGGGCGCCGTACCCGAGAACCGGACCGGGAACAGGGTCATGATCTGCGACCAGCCGGCCAGGATCGCAATGAGGGAGATGAATAGGTATTTTTTCCAGGTGACAAGCCAGGCCAGAACGAAAAACAGGTTGGTTGCCAGGATAACCGGGTAGGCCAACCCGGCGAATGCCAGGGGCCAGAAGGTTCGCGGATCGATATAAAGAGCTGCATAGGCCGCGAGGAGCGCCAGCAGGGCGATGAGGTTCAGGAACACCATCAGTTTTTTCAGCCACGATCCCTTCTTGCCTGCTTTCCGTGCCATTTAGGATCCTTTCCGGGATGACTTGAAGAGTAATTCCTTTTCCTCGCGGGTCAGGCTTTCATATCCGCCGCGTGAGATCTTCTCCAGGATCTCGTCGATCCTGCGCTGGTTCTCGGCCCGTTGCCGGTTGTACTCGTCATCGCTTAAAGGTCGTCCCCGACCGGTTTCGCCTTTCGCTGACCGCTTCCTTTTCTTGAACAGGTCGCCGAACAGATTCCGGAACGACAACTTCCAAGCCGGACTTCGCTGGTTCGATGAGGGATGAAACAGCATGACCCAGCTGAAACCGAACAAAGCCCCACCGATATGGGCAATATGCCCTCCTGCATTTCCGGTGGGGATCATGAAGAAATCAAAGACGAATAAAGCGATGGCGAGGTAAACGATCCGAACCCTGCCGATCAGCAGCAGGTAGATCGAATAATTCGGAACATGGAACGAAACGGCAGTCACAATGGCCATTACCGAAGCGGAAGCCCCAAGAGCAAACGACTGTTCCAGGACGGGCCGGAATACCGGAAAGACATTGTATGCGAAAATATAAACCAGTCCGCCCGCCAAGCCCCCCAGCAGGTAGGTCAGCAGGAGTTGTCGCTGGCTGAGGTACTGCAGGAAGATTTTTCCGAACCAGTAAAGCCAGAGCATGTTGAACAGGATGTGCCAGATGTTCTCGTGAAGGACCATATAGGTGAACAGGCTCCAGGGCTGGTGCAGAAGGGTAGGGAGGTAAGCCGGCACAGCGAGCAGGTCAATGACCTGGTGGAGATCTTCTCCTGCGGTTTCACGGTTATACAGATAAAGAAATACGCGCAGGATCTGGATGACTGCCCATACCGCAATGTTCAGAATAATCAGGTAATTCAGTACCGACCTCTCCCTGAAGAAGTTCCTCGCATCGAATGGGGAATGGCCGTAACCGGGGTTCATAACCGCGCTTTCTTTTTCCAGTACATGATCATGAAGAAACCGAAGATCATCCCGCCCAGGTGAGCGAAATGCGCAACGTTATCCGTGGGATTGCTCGAGATCCCTGAGAAGATCTCGATGGCCCCGTACAGGATGACCAGCCATTTGGCCTTGATCGGGAAGAGGAAATAAATGTAGACCAGCATGTTGGGGAACATCATGCCGAATGCCAGCAGAATTCCGTACACGGCACCCGAAGCGCCGATAGTAGGTACATCCATGCGCAGGGCGAGCAGTTCGTTGACGTATTGTACCGAACTGGCTGCCATCCCGGGATTCCCCTGTTGCTGTGCCCATTGGGTGATGAATCCCTGGACCTGTCCGTAGTACAGCGGGAAATGGTCTTTGACGAACAGGATGAACCCGTCGAGGCTCGGCTGGGACGCGTAAGCTTCCGCGGCCGCCTGGATCGCTGAGATGTCCCACCAGCTGACCAGCATCTGCACGATGGCTGCACCGATACCGGTTACCATGTAAAACGTCAGGAACCGCCTGGGCCCCCAGACATTCTCTAAAAGATAGCCGAACATCCAGAGTGCGAACATATTGAGAAAAACGTGACTAAAACTCCCGTGCAGGAACATATAGGTCACGAACTGGTAGACCTGGAACCGTTCGGATCCGAAATAGTGCAGCCCGAGGAAGTCTGCCATATCGATCTGCCAGACATTCTCGAGGGTAACCTGGGCCAGGTACACCAGCCCGTTGATGATCAGGAGGTTCTTGACCACCAGCGGCAGCAGGCGGAACCCTGTCGGACTATATTGATCGTAGCTCATTCGTTTATTTCTGTTTTGAATTTCTTTGCCAGTTCCTCGAAAGAAAGCTGAAGCATGGTCGGGCGCCCGTCCGGAGAGGTGTCGGGTGCCTGGCAGGCGAGCAGGCCGGACCAGATGGCGGCCATCTCCTCCGGCCGGAGATGCTTCCCGGCCCGGATGGATGTCCGGATGGCCAGCGACCTCGCAAGCCTGGTATTTACCTGCTGGCGGAACCGGTCTGTCTCTTTTTTATAATCTTCAAGGATCAGGTCGACAAATCCCTGGACCGCTTCTTCAGTGATGTCCTGCGGAACGGTATGGACCAGGAATGTGGATTGCCCGAAGGGAGTGATCTCGAATCCGGCCCGGGTGAAGGTATCCGTCAGGTCCGATACGATGTGCTCGTCATCCGTCGAA
>DAIRDK010000250.1:0-3947 GCA_036796175.1 Bacteroidales bacterium
CAGAGACCGCAAAGAGAGGGTACAGGGATCCTCATCCCGGTCGGCGGGGGAAAGGATTCGGCGGTAACGCTGGAGTTGCTCGGGCCCCTGCCCGGGAGCTTGCCGCTGGTGCTGAACCCGGCGAAAGCGGCATGGGAATGTATCCGGCAGTCGGGAATCAGTAGCCAGGAGTCCGATGTGGTTGAGATCAGGAGAACCCTTGATCCGTTGTTATTGAAACTTAATGGCGAGGGATTTTTGAACGGCCATACGCCCTTTTCGGCGCTGCTGGGCTTTTACACGGTGCTGGCGGCGGCCATGGCCGGAAAAAAATACATTGCGCTGTCCAATGAATCCAGCGCCAATGAGCCGACCATTCCGGGAACCCGCATCAATCACCAGTATTCGAAATCATTTGAGTTCGAGTCGGGATTCAGGAGGTATGTCAAGGAATTCCTGTCTGAGGATGTGGACTATTTCAGTTTTCTCCGCCCGCTCCATGAAATTCAGATCGCAAGGCTGTTTTCCCGCTATCGCACATATCATGAAGTATTCAGAAGCTGCAATGCCGGCAGCAAAACGGGCGCCTGGTGCGGGAAATGCCCAAAATGCCTGTTTACCTGCATCATTCTGTCGCCCTTTTTATCCGAAGAGGAACTGGTGCGGATCTTCGGTCACGACCTGCTGAACGACGCAGACCTCCTGCCTTATTTTGAGCAATTGACCGGTGTTTCACCGGAGAAGCCCTTCGACTGCGTGGGTACGGTGGATGAGGTGAATGCTGCAATCCGGGCCACGATCGACCGGAGACCGACAGGTTCTTTGCCCTTCCTGCTCAACAGTTACAGGATGCAGGATACAGGACGGCAGGATCAAGGAGCGCTTCAGAGATTCCTGGATTCATTTGACCGGCAACACCATATTCCAACCCATCTGTTACCGGTTCTAACGGACGCATTGAATGGATGAGCTGATCAGGGACATGATGGAGGGGAAACGGGTCCTCCTGCTGGGTTTCGGCAGGGAGGGGCAGGGGAGTTACGACCTCATCCGTCGAGTATTGCCGGATCAGCTCCTGACCATCGCCGACGCCAGCGAAGCCATCCGGGCAAACGAGAAGCTGACCGGCGACCCCCTCGTCACGGTGAAGACGGGTGCCGGCTACCTGGAAGGGATCGGGGAGTATGACGTCATCGTGAAAAGTCCGGGGATTTCCCTGAAAGACCTGGCCGGCCGGATCGATCCGTCGAAGATCACGTCGCAGACCGATCTTTTCCTGCGCCGCTTCTCCGGGCAGGTGATCGGGGTGACGGGAACCAAGGGAAAAAGCACGACCGCCAGCCTGATCAGCCATATCCTCACGAATGCAGGCAGGGATGCCATCCTCCTCGGCAATATCGGGACACCGGCGTTTCATTTTATCGACCGCATCACCCCCGGCACGCTGGTCGTGTTCGAGCTGTCTTCACATCAGCTCCAGCATGTAGTGAGGAGTCCGCATATCGCCGTACTCCTGAACCTGTACCAGGAACACCTGGATGCTTACCGTTCCTATGAGGAGTACCGGCTGGCCAAAATGAACATCATGAGGTTCCAGCAGGCGGATGACTATTTTATATACAATGCGGACGATCCGCTGGTGGTGGCTCATGCGGAAACGCTGAAGGGCGATCAGTCGCTGGTCCCGTTCTCCCTGCAGGGAGGAGGGATGGTTTACGATTTCCATAACCGGTACCTGCGCGGCGATCATAACCGCAGAAATGTCCTGGCCGCCGTCGCCGCCTGCAGGATCTGCGGCGTGGACGATTTCGGCATCGACGAGGGGCTCGACTCCTTTAAGGGGCTTGCGCACCGGATGGAATATGTTGGCGAGTTCCATGGGATCCTGTTCTACGACGATTCCATCGCCACCATACCTGAAGCGTGCATGGCCGCCGTACGGGCCATCCCGGATGTGGACACCCTGGTCCTGGGAGGGTTCGACCGCGGGGTGGAGTACGGAGAGCTGGCCGGGTTCCTGCTGGGTTCCGGGGTCCAGACGTTCCTCCTCACCGGCATGGCCGGAGCCCGGATCGCAGAAGAGATGGAACGGCAGGGTAGCCGCGGCAAACGGGTGATCAGGATCCGCCGGTTCGATGAATTTTTGGAGCCGGCCCTGAAATATACCCGGCCGGGGCACGTTTGCCTGTTATCCCCCGCAGCCGCCAGCTATGATGAATTCAGAAGTTTTGAAGAACGCGGCATGCGGTTCGTCCAACTGGTCCAAACGAACAACCCCTGAGCCTGAATGAAACCCGGATTGAACCCTGCCTGTATCCTCCCGCTTTTGCTCATCCTTTCCAGCCTGCCGGCCGCAGCCCAGAACGGCGATTATGAGTCGGTGGTGAACCTGTATATCGAACGTTTTAAATACATTGCCATCCGCGAGATGAAGGATTACGGCATCCCGGCCAGCATCACGCTGGCCCAGGGGATCCTGGAATCCAACGCGGGCCGCAGCGAACTGGCCGTCAAGGCAAACAACCATTTCGGCATCAAGTGCCACAAAGAGTGGAGCGGTAAGACCTTCTACCAGGACGATGACCAACCCAACGAGTGTTTCAGGAAATACAACGACCCCCTTGATTCCTACCGCGACCACTCCCAATTCCTGGCTACACGCGACCGGTATAAAGCGCTATTTTCCCTGCCGGCTGACGATTACAAAGCCTGGGCCGCGGGGTTGAAAGCAGCCGGCTATGCCACCAATCCAAACTATGCGGAATTGCTGGTCAATACGATAGAAAGGTTCTCCCTCCATCAGTACGACCGGGGGGAACCTGCGCCGGTGCCGGTCCCGCCGGTGCCGGGTGCCGCCCCGGGAACCCTGTTCAGCCGGATGGACAACGCTTACTTCGCGCCGGGGCCGGGCGAAAGGAAGACGTACATCACCAACCATACGCTGTTCGTCGTGGCGGAGGCAGGCGATGACCTGGAATCTCTGGCCAGGCTGTCCGGCATTCCGGCCGGCAAGTTGGCCAGGTATAACGATATGGACAGGAAACAGGCCCTGCGTGTTGGAGATCCTGTTTTCCTGGACAGGAAGCAGCGAAAGGCGGAAACCCGGTCGCACCAGGTCGAACCGGGACAGACCATGTGGGATGTCTCCCAGGCATATGCGGTCCGCCTCAATCAACTCTATTGGAGGAACAAAATGGCTGCCGGCAGTGAACCGGCAGCCGGTCAGATCTTAAAACTGCGTTAACCGGAAACACTTTACGCTCTTTCCCGAACCGATCACCAGGTTCACGTGCCTCCGGTTCTCCAGGTTCCCCAGGTCAAACGGCGTGGTCCCGCGGATCGCCGGCTCGGTATCCACCAGCCCTTTGCCGTCGAACAGGAAGATCTCCCGTGTAGAGGGAGAGTAAATGCCGATATACTTCCGTCCGTTAACCGTCCGTACCAGGTGGGGAGGGGAAACGTCATGCAGGAAACGGTGGGCAAAGAGCAGTTTGGTGGACCGGTTGTACACGGAGAGCTTGTTTCGGTCGAAGAAGATGAGATCGGGCACGTTATTCATGCTCAAATCATCATATATAAATATATGGGATGATGAATAGGTTCCGCAGGTGAAGGAGCCGATCCGCCCGTTTTCGGCCAGCAGGATGATCCTGCCTTTCTGATCCGTGGTCAGGAACGCGCCTTTCTTCCCCGATTGGTTGATGCTGAACGCGGAGCCGGGCGCCATGGTGAATGGCTTGGCCGGCTTGATCCGGACGTTCCCGCGCCGGTCGGTGATCAGGAAATCCCCACTGCTGTCCGTTACGATGAGGTGATCTTTATGATCATATACCAGGTACTGCACGGGGTGGTTGATCTCGCGCGGGAGGGCTGGGGGACTCCAACCCTGCACCATGACACCGTCGAGGGAAAAATTGTACACGCGGTTGTCGCGGAATGCAATAAGGATCCGGTAATCCCGGTTGTGG
>DAIRDK010000251.1:0-3930 GCA_036796175.1 Bacteroidales bacterium
CCTCAATCCGAACATCGGCATGATTGCGAAGATGTACTCGAAGAGTTCCGACTGGAACTTTTCGAATTCCACATACTCCTTATGCAGGCTGAATGCCTGCAACTCGACAGGGATGCCGGTTTCCGTTGGCTGTAACTGCCTGACTACAACGCTCATCTCTTTATTGACCCAGGCGTGTCGCTTCAGGTAATGGGCAAGATAACGTCTGAACACACCCAGGTTGGTCAGTTGTTCGTCTTCCTGCAGAAGATCTTCCGGCAGGTCAAGTTCATTCAGTTTTCGCAGGAATTCCTTGTCGGCAAACCGGATGGAATCCGCATCCACCAGGAAAAAGCGTTTCAGCCTCCGCCCCCCGTTCTCGAACAGGTTTCGCCAGTTTTGAAAAGAGCCAGTAATGAACGAATAGGTGGGTACTGTTGCGACTGAGTTGTCAAAATTCCTCACTTTAACTATGACCAGTGAGATGTCCGTGACGATGCCATCGACCCCGAAAGCCGGCATGCTGATCCAATCTCCGATCTGCAGCATATTGTTGCTCGAGATCTGCACCCCGGCTACGAAACCGAGTATGCTGTCCTTGAAAATCAGCAACAGCACGGCTGACAAGGCACCCAGCCCCACCAGGATGGTAAGCGGTGACTGGCCCAGCAGGGTGGAGATGATGATGATCCCCGCAATCACGGCAGCGACGATCTTGGCCACCTGGATATACCCTTTGACCGGTTTGGATGCGGCATCCTCCCTGTCGCTCATGATGTGGTAGGAGGCGTTCAGGAAGGAGTTGGCCACCAGGAGCAGGATCAGGGTCATATACACCTTCAGTCCCATGGTGATATACAGGATCGCCTTCGGGTAACCGGCGATCAGCTCAGGAAGGAAGAGGTCAAGAATCAGCGGAGGGACGATCATGGCGAGCCTTGAGAACACTTTGTGTTCATACAGGTAATCATCCCACTGGCTGCGCGACCTGGCGATGAGGCGTTTGAGGATCCTCTGGATGATGTACTTCAGGATGTAATAGATCACGGTCGTAACGGCCAGGAGGATGAAGACGGAAGAAAAATCGGCGGAATAGGTCGCCCATTTTTCACCAAGTCCCCACTCCGTCAGGGTTTGCCTGAAACGGTCGTCAAGATCAATCGGGGTGACTGCCGGCATAATCGGTTTTAATTCATGGTACGATCACTGACAAAGATAAAGGAGAAATCTTTACGTGGATCTGTTTCCCGGCCTTCCAGGGATCCCCGTCGAGATGGACATATTTCCCTTTCTTTCGTTCGAGGAAAATCTCTTTTGCCCGGATGATCTCCACGTACCGCGTTTTATGGATCTGTTTCAGAAATACAGCCGGTGCGAGGAACATTAGAGAGAAGAACGGGATTTTCCTGACCACACAAACATCCAGATACCCGTCATCAAGCTCGGCGAGCGGATCTACGCTTACATTATTGCCAAACTGGTTGGAGTTGGCAAAACTGACGAAAATCCCTTTCCGGACGTGTTCCTCCCCGTCGGCAATGAGCTTGAATTTCCGTTGCCGGTAATTTAAATAGGCCTGGATCGCGGTTCTCGCATAAGTCAGGAATCCCCGTTGTCCTGCCGCGGCGAACCGTTTCGCCACCACGGCATCGAACCCCGCACCGGCCACACTTAAAAACAGCCTCCCGTTGAGTGTAGCCGTATCGATCCTGGCCTGTTTCCCGGCGTTTACGATCCGGATCGCATCCCGAAACCGGAGCGGAAGCCCCAGGTGACGTGCCAGTCCGTTCCCTGAACCGGTCGGAACAATGCCCAGGATGCAGTCGGTTCCAACGAGTCCATTCGCAACTTCATTCACCGTACCATCTCCGCCGACCGCAACCACTACTGTAGCTCCTCCCGAAACTGCTTTCCTGGCCAAATCCTTCGCATGGCCGGGGTATTCGGTGAACAGAACTTCAAACCGAATTCCAGGATCAGATGTTTCCCTCGTGATGATCTTTCCGATCCCCGATTGTTTCCCCTTACCGGAAACCGGGTTTACGATATATACGATCCTTCTCCTGCCTGCTTCGGACGGTTCCATTCTATTCTACCATTAAGCGGTTTTCGATCATCCGGTTGTTATATTGCTGAAGGTACGCCCTGAGAAAACGTTCCAGGGTATCCTGTACCTGTTGTTCCTTGCCAGCAAGATTCTTCTGCTGAAGAGGGTCTCGCTTCAGGTTAAACAGCGCTGTTGTACGGGTGCCGTCAAATTCAAGGCTGTACCCGTCTTTGATCAGGGTATAGATCCCACCCAGGTAACTCACTGCGAAACCATCCACAACGGGTGCGAAAAGATTGTTGCCGAAAGCAAGAAAGGGCCTATCGTACCCGAGATAGCCAAGTACTGACGGCATGATATCCGTTTGCTGAGCGATGACCCGGCTGATCCCTTTTAAATTTCCGCCGGGTTTATAAAAAATGAGCGGGATGGCATACTGCCCCACATGGGTATTGTAATACGGATAATATCCTTCCGAAGTATGATCGGCCGTGATGACAAACAAGGTATTGAAAAACCAGCTTTCGTGCCGGATGGCATGGAAGAAGCGGGCCAGCGAGTAATCCGCATACCTCACGACCTGCTGGATCGGGAGGTCCCCTTTTTCGAACTGATGACGGTATTTCCCCGGCACTTCATACGGATGATGCGATGACAGGGAGAAAAAAGCCACCGCGAAAGGCTGCTTCATCTTGCCTACTTCATGGGCCATGAATTGCATGAATTCCTCATCCCGGATACCCCACTTGCCGTCATAGTCCTTATCGTTGCCATATTCGTTCCGACCGTAATAACGGTCAAACCCGATACGCGGCATATACGTATCATAACTCATGATCCCGTTGGTTCCCCCGTGAAAGAAAGCCGTGGTATATCCGTACGGCTTCAGCAGTCCGCCAAGCCCTGTGATATGATTCGATTCAAAGCGGGACTGCAGGAAAGGCTGGTCCATCAGGGCTGGGATTCCCGACAAAATGGCCGGAACCCCCTGTATCGAGGTTTTTCCGTTTGCAAAAGCCCGGAAAACCAGGCTCTCACGGATCAGGGAATCCAGGAACGGGGTGTACCCCTCATAGGTTCCGTTGGCCAGATCCCGGTTAAGCGCCCCGATATGTTCCCTCGAGAAGCTTTCCAGGATCAGGATCATTACATTGAGCGGCTTCAGCGTGTCCTGTGTGCCGGGATGATACGGTGAATAGATCTCCGACAGCTCTTTTTCCGATCGAAACCGGGTTTGCTCTGTTACGGGATCCAGCCTGAAGGATGTAACCAGTGAATAGGGTGTGTTGATCACCAGGGGAATGTATTTCACAGAAGCATACCGGGCCGGGGTCCGGAGATCGATCGCGGTTCTTCCGATGCCGCCGCGGATCCCTAGTACCGATATCCCGGCCGCGAGAACAAACCACAGGGATTGAACGACCACATAGCCCCGATCGGCTCCCTTTCTTTTGCCGGGAGACAGATCGATCCGGACTCGTGTACAAAGCCATACCAATGCGGCCGACAGGGCCATCCAAACCACCATTACGGTCCAGAAATCCTTGATGAATTGAGGGACAAGGGCATTGAAATCCCCTCCTACTCCGAGGTATTTAAAGATATCCGAGGTGAGCCTTTTCAAGGTGAACCGGAAATAGACCGTATCAATGAAGTTGACCATTACCGCCCCGATGTTCACTGTATAGAAGAGGATGTTCGCAGTACGGAGATAAACCGGTTTATACCTGAAACGGAAGGGAATGAAAAACAGGATGATCAGCGGCAGGTTAATGGCCAGGACGGCTGACAGATCAAACAGGATCCCGCGGAAAAACAGTCTGAGCAAAGCCCCTCCCGCAAGATCAGAAAAATAATGCAGGTTGAAGAGCCAGAAGAGGACCCGGGTCAGAAAGAAGAATAAC
>DAIRDK010000252.1:0-3904 GCA_036796175.1 Bacteroidales bacterium
GTTACGGCGAAAGCGGCCTGCATTACCGGTGACTCTGTGGCACGATACTTCATCCGGAGCATCACCCTGGAAGGCAATGACCAGACCCGGCCCCGCATCATCTCCCGCGAGCTGATCCTGCACGAGGGCGATATCCTCGATTCTGCAGGTTTGGCTGCGGCCCTGGTGAAGAGCCGGGAAAACCTGTTCAATACATCGCTGTTCAATGTGGTAAAGATCGACACCACCTGCGGTGAAGGTATCCCCCGGGCAGTGGATGTCGGGGTGAAGGTCATCGAACGATGGTACATCTGGCCCATCCCCTGGCTGGAGTTTCCTGACAGAAACATCAATGCCTGGCTCAAGGACCCGCTGTTCAGCCATCTGACTTACGGAGTCAATCTGACTTTTTTCAATGCAAGAGGCCGGAATGAGACCCTTACCCTCCTGCTGCACTTTGGCTACAACCAGAAGTACGGATTTACCTACAAAACGCCCTATATCAACCGAAAACAGACCTGGGGATTCGGGTTCGGCGCCGACGCCGAGCTGAACCGGACTCTCGTCGTCGCCAATGAAGAGAACAGGAACATGTATTATAATGTGGAGACCGGATTCCTTCAGCAGCGGTACATGGCCTATGCTCAGGTCTTTTATCGCCCGGCCTGGTATCTCTATCACGATCTCTCTGTTTCCTACAGCCATTATATATTTGCCGATACCCTGCGCTCCGTGGAAGGTTTTTTTACCGGAGACACCTCCCTTGATCACGACCTGTTTTCGCTTGCATACAAGATCAAATACGACCGGCGGGATGAAAAGTACTATCCACTGGCCGGTTATTACGCTGATTTTGAGTTCCTGCAGCAGGGCTTTCCGGGCCGCACCGAATACATCACCGCGTGCAAAGCCGCGCTGAAAGGATTCTGGCGGCTGGGCCGCCGATGGTACTGGGCATCGGGCGCAACGGGTCGATGTTCCTTCCCGCAGGAGCAGCCTTTCTATCTGCAGCAGGGGCTGGGCTACGGTCGTGATTTTCTCCGGGGTTATGATTCGTATATCATTCCGGGTCAGCATTTTGTAATCTCAAAGAGCAATTTGAAGTTTGCCATCCTGCCGCAGCGCACCATCCGGCTTTCATTTATTGAGACCCCGAAATTCGCCGTGGTCCCAATGGCGCTTTACCTGAATTTGTTCACGGATTTTGGCTATGTATGGAACCGGTCAGAGATGCAGAGCGGAGCCAATTCACTCACCAATGCCTTCCTGCTGGGATACGGGCTGGAGCTTGATTTCGCCACCTATTACGATGTGGTGATCGGGGCCGGCTTTTCGATGAACATCCAGGGCACCCCGGGAGTCTTTCTCCATTTTATCGCACCGATCTGATCCGTCTGCAGGGAACTGGAAAATTTGGACTATCTTTGCACCCTTAATTTCAGCATGCACTCCGATGATCCTGGCCCTATACGGTAAATCCATATCCGACAGCTACTTGGGGTACCTCCAGCAGCTGATCGACCACCTTACGGACACGGACGGGTGTTTCTGGATATACAAACCTTTCGCCGATTACCTGGAAGGGAAGATCCGGTTTGCACGTCCCCCGGTGCCGTTCATGAAAGCGGATGATATAGCCGGGAAAGCCGAGCTGTTTCTCTCCATCGGTGGCGACGGAACGATCCTGGAGGCGGTTTCGATCGTTCGCGACTCAGGCATTCCCATCGCCGGGATCAACCTGGGGCACCTCGGATTCCTCTCCAGCATTTCTAAGGAGGAGATCCTCCCGGCCATCCGGGAGATCCGGGAAAGGAAGTTCCACCTGGACCAAAGAACCCTACTGAAACTGGAAACCGCATCGGGCCTGTTCGGGGATCTGAATTTCGCCCTCAACGAACTGACGGTGCATAAAAGCAATGTCCAGACCCTGCTGACCATCCAGACATACATCAACGGACAGTTCCTGAATAAGTACTGGGCCGACGGGCTGATCGTGGCCACCCCGACGGGTTCCACGGCCTATTCCCTCAGCTGCATGGGCCCGATCCTCACCCCGGATTCGGAGAACTTCGTCATCACGCCCATCGCCAGCCACAACCTGACCGTCCGTCCGATCGTCGTGCGCGACACCAGCCGCATTCGCATCCTCGTGGAATCGAATGCGAATGCATTTATGGTCAGCCTGGATTCCCGCGTCGAAAAGATCACTTCGGCACTGGAGCTGAATATTTATAAAGCCGGATTTACCATCCAGCTGGTGCGGCTTTCCGACTCCGGCTTTTTCCAGACGATCCGGGAAAAACTGAAATGGGGTCTCGATATCCGGAACTGATGCCGCAAAATGTTTGCCTGCTCCAATAAATAAAAGGTTTTGACGTTATAGATACCTGAAAGAAACCCATCCGAATCCATTGAACAAAAAAAACACGATCACCGGCGTTACCTGTCTCCCCCTTCTGATCCTTTTCCTGATTTGTTCTGCCTCGTCCGCGAGGTCGCAGGATTTTGAGGTGGGACTTGCCGGGGGCGGCTCTTATTACCTGGGCGACCTGAACCCGGGCACCCATTTTAAAAATATCCAGGTGGCCTACGGGGCGCTGGTCCGGTATAACATTAACGACCGCTGGACTGTTCGCGTGACGTTTATGCGCGGCAACCTCAAGGGAAGCTCCTCCGGCACCAATTACATGCCGTCCAGGGTGTTGACATTCGAGAGCCCGGTGACTGACATCTCGGCCGTAGGGGAATTCAATTTCTTCCCTTTTTTCACAGGCAGCCGCCGTCATGGGATCACCCCGTTCATTTACGCCGGTGTCGGAGTGATGTTTTTCCAACCGGCCTCGGGAGGCGTTGACCTGCAGCCCCTGGGCACGGAAGGACAAAATGTGGGATACGACGGACGGTCCCCCTACCACCTGACCCAGGTCAACATCCCGTTCGGACTGGGAGGTAAATTCAGCCTGGGCAAGAGGTTCTGCCTGACTGTTTTCTGGGAAATGCACAAACTGTTCACCGATTACATCGACGATATCAGCACGACCTACTATCTTGACGGAACAGCCATCGATCCGAACGATCCGGCCCAGACCCTTTCCGACCCGACCATGGATCACCAGCCCGGCATGAAAAGAGGAAATGCAAGCACCACCGACTGGTACGCCTTTTCCGGTATCACATTAACTTATAAATTTGCACTCGGGAACTCCAAGCGTTGCAGGGACCTGAAAGGACAACAATAAAGCCGGGAATGGAATTCAAGGACCAGATCATTAAAGAAAAGATCCCAGTGCATGTGGCCATCATCATGGATGGCAACGGCCGGTGGGCCCGAAAGCATGGCCTCAGCCGGACCAACGGGCACGAGAAAGGGGTCGGCGCGGTGCGTGATGCAGTTGAAGCGGCGGCCGAACTCGGGATCGGGTATCTGACCCTGTATGCCTTCTCTACCGAGAACTGGAACCGTCCGAAATACGAGATCGATGCGCTCATGACACTCCTGGTCCAGTCGATCCATAAGGAGATGAAAACCCTTATGGACAACAAGATCCGGCTGGTTGCGATCGGCGATCTCGGGTCACTTCCCAAATCCAGCCGTGAAGAACTCGTCAGGGCCCAGGAGATGACCTCGGGAAATACCGGGATGCATCTCGTTCTGGCCATTTCGTATAGCGCAAGATGGGAGATCGTGGACGCAGCCAGGCGGATCGCCGTTGATGCCCGCAGCGGGAAACTCGATCCCGACAGGCTTGACATGAACACCTATACGCCGTACCTCGCCACAGCGGGTATCCCCGATCCGGAACTCCTCATCCGCACCAGCGGAGAATACCGGGTCAGCAATTTCCTGCTCTGGCAGATCGCCTATACCGAACTCTATTTCACACCGACCCTCTGGCCCGATTTCACCAGGGAAGAATTCTGGAAG
>DAIRDK010000253.1:0-3843 GCA_036796175.1 Bacteroidales bacterium
ACCGAAAACGGCGAACCCCCGCTTGCCCGTGCAAAAAACTGGACCACCCGTGAAGGATATCCTCTTGAAACCAGCACAATGCCCGGGTTTGCAGGATCAAGCGGTTATTATTACCGGTATATGGACCCCCATAACGATCAGGCCTATTTTTCAAAAGAGGCGATTGATTACTGGCAGGATGTGGACCTCTATATCGGTGGTGATGAACATGCCACCGGTCACCTTATCTATTCCAGGTTCTGGAATAAATTTCTCTACGATATTGGGTTAGCCGTTAAAGAAGAACCTTACAAGAAACTGATCAACCAGGGAAAGATCCAGGGCCGGTCAAACCTCGTATACCGCGTCCAGGGAACCAACCGGTTTGTCTCGTTCAACCTGAAGGATACTTATGATACGGTTCCGCTGCATGTTGATATTTCACTGGTCGATAACGACCTACTTGATATCGAGGCCTTCCGCCGCTGGCGGCCCGACCTGGCCGATGCGGAGTTCGTGCTTGAAGATGGAAAGTATGTCTGCGGATGGACGATCGAGAAGATGTCGAAATCGCTGTACAATGTCGTCAATCCGGATGACCTGATCGCTGAGTATGGAGCGGATACACTCCGCCTGTACGAAATGTTCCTGGGCCCCCTGGAACAGTCAAAACCATGGGATACCAAAGGTGTCGAAGGCGTTTTCCGGTTTATCAGAAAATTCTGGAGGCTGTTCCATGATGCCGGCAACGTCTTTAAGGTAAACGACGATCAACCGACACCTGATGAGCTGAAGGTCCTTCACCGGACGATCAAACGAGTGCAGGAGGACATCGAGCGATTTTCCTTCAATACCGTGGTCAGCAGCCTCATGATCTGCACCAATGACCTGACGGACCTGAAGTGCACCAGCCGGGCCATTCTCGAACCCCTGGTCATCCTCGTATCGCCTTACGCTCCTCACCTGGCGGAGGAGCTCTGGCACAAGCTGGGACATACCGAAAGCGTATCAAAAGCCGCTTTTCCGGTTCTGAACGAAACATACCTGGTGGAAAACACATTCAGTTACCCGGTCTCCTTCAACGGGAAAATGCGTTTCACCCTGACACTTCCCCTCGACCTGCCGCTTGCCGATATTGAACAGGCCGTACTTGCCGCACCCGAATCACAGAAATGGCTCCAGGGCGGAACACCAAAGAAGGTGATCATCGTGCCGAAAAAGATCGTCAACGTGGTGCTGTAGCTGAGTTCTTAATCTGGCACGGATGTTGCAGCTCCGAACCGGCAAATCATAATAACGATGTATTTCCGTTCACTGCTTATCATCCTGCTCACCGTTCACTGCTCACTGTTCACCGGTGTTGCACAGGAATTGCGACCCGTAAGTAACCATGCATTTATACCGGGTGAAAAATTCACGTTTACGGTCTATTATGATTCGTATGTGACGGGAAAGGTAACAGCAGGGACCGCTTCGCTGGAGGTCTCATTCCGAAGACATACCATGGAAGGAAGGGAGGTTTACCATGCTGTGGGGACCGGGAAGTCAAAAGGGGCGTTTAACCTGTTCTTCAAGGTGGATGACCGTTTTGAATCGTTCATTGATACCGGGTACATGGTCCCTTTATATTTTGTAAGACATACCCGTGAAGGCAGCTATAAGAAAGACGACGAAGTGAAATTCAACCAGTTCACCGGTACGGCCAGCAGCCGGAAAGCCAATAAGAGCGTGCCTCCCGGCACCCAGGATTTGATCTCGGCTTTCTTTTACGCCAGAACCATCGATATTTCTTCCCTAAACCCGGGAGACTACTTCCCGCTTAATTTCTACCTGGACGATTCTCTTTATGTCACCCGGGTTTATTTCGAGGGCCGTGAAGTGGTCATGACTGAAGCCGGTACGTTCCGTTGCCTGAAATTCAAACCCATGGTGGCTGTCGGCAATGTCTTCAGCCAGCCCTATCCCATGAGCGTCTGGGTGACTGACGACCAATACCGGATGCCTGTCCTGGCCCGTTCGGCGGTGATCGTCGGATCCGTGAAAATGGAACTGACCCGTTACCAGGGATTGGCGGGCGTACCGGGGGCGCTAGTGGGTTCAGGCCCGTGATATTCCTGGGGCGGATCCTGGACCCGCCCCTTTGGGTATTTATGGAATCCGTTGTTTTTTTTCATCCTGTTGTTATCCTGTATCTTTGACAATCATTAAACTGTTGATATGAACCCTCGTTCTGTGAATGTCCGCCTGCTGCTTGTGCTGGCGGCGTTATTCCTGGGAATGCATCTTATGATGGCACGGCCCGCTGATGAAAAGGTATTTGACCGCCAATGGAAACGTGTAGATTCCCTGGAAAAAGCCGGCTTACCGCGTTCGGCCCTGGAGTTGGTGAATGCGATCGGCGACCAGGCCAGGCAGCAGAAAAATGAGCCGCAACTGGTTAAGTCGGTCATCTGGAAACTAAAGCTGGAGGCTCAGTTCCATGAAAATTTTTCAGCGTTTGCAGTCGGTCTGCTGCAATCCGAGATCGCTGCTTCTGAACAACCTTTGACTTCGATATTCCACTCCCTGCTGGGGGAGATCTACTGGAATTACTACAACCAGAATGCATTCCGGCTTTCCGGAAGAAGTGTTGTCACCGGTGCCCAAAGCGATAGCATCCAGACCTGGGATCCTGCCAGGATCGTTTCGGAAGCGAACCGCGAATACCTGCTGTCGCTGAACCAGGCAAACGCATTGCAGGCGTTTGCCGCATCGAAATTCGCAGTGATCATGGAGAGCAAATCCGGCGAAGAGAATGCGAGAGCGATCGATCCGTCGCTGCGGCCGACACTTTATGATTTCCTGATCCAGCGCGCCCTTGAGTATTTCACCACCTCCGCCCGGAACCTTTCTGCTGATCGGGATACGTTGTCAAAACAGGATATCTCCTTGACCCTGTTCAAAGAAGCAACTGCATTTCACGCCAATGATGCGGATCCCCGTGTTTTTATCAGCTATGAACTTCAGCGCCTTTCATTCATTCATGATCACAGCGGGTTGGGAGGAAACGATTCGATCTATGCGAACGCACTCGTGCAGCTGGAACAGAAATATCAAAGTTCTCCGGCTTCAGCTGATGTCTCCTTTGCCCGGGCGCAATACTTCACCCAATCTGCATCACAATACGCGCCGCTGGTATCACCGGATCACAAATGGGACCTGAAAGAAGCCCTGGCGATCTGCGAGCAGGCCATTAAACGCCACCCCGGCTCGGAAGGTGCCGGGAACTGCAGCGAACTGGCCGCCGAGATCCGGAAACCCTCATTGAATGTCTCAACCGGATATGCTGTTTACCCCGGTAAGGAGTTTCCGCTGCTGGTGGAATTCTCCAATGTCACCGAACTCTGGTTCCGGCTGGTCAGCATCGATCCGGAAGAATTCCGCCTGCAAACGGCGAACCGGGACCGGGAAAAAGTCCTGAACTACCTCTACGGAAAATATTTTACCAAAGCCTGGTCGCAAAAACTCCCCTCCGACGGGGATTACCAGAAGCACAGTGCCGAAATCAGCACGCCCGGTGTATCCCCGGGATTTTACATCCTTGTTGCCTCAGCCGATCCAACTTTTTCGGATGTGAACGCCGTTGCATCCTACCATGCCCTGTGGGCAACGCAGCTCAGCTACATCAGCCAGCGTAATGAGGACGGCGGTTACGATATCTATGTCCTCGAAAGAGAAACAGGAAAAGCGTTAAAGGACGTCGCGGTGGAATCGTATACGAGAAACTATAATTACATGTCGAGGGAATGGGCCATTACCAAAACGGGTGATTTCATTACAGATGAGAATGGTTTTTTCAGGTTGGCAGACCCGGGAGGGAAGGGA
>DAIRDK010000254.1:0-3836 GCA_036796175.1 Bacteroidales bacterium
CCTACGCGGTGTATAACAAGAGCGGGGTCAAGCTGATCGGACCGTTTAACAACAGTACCGTATGGAACGGCATGCCCAACAACGTGAACGATGGCGATGCCGTCGTCCTGTACGACGAGCAGGCCGACCGCTGGTTCTTCTCCCAGTTCTCCCTGCCCAACTACCCCGCCGGTCCCTTCTACATGATGATCGCGGTGACGCAAACCTCCGATCCGACCGGATCGTGGTACCGCTGGCAGTACTCTTTCTCCGACATGCCCGACTACCCGAAGTTCGGCGTCTGGCCTGATGGCTATTATATGTCCATCAACCGGTTCGCCGCCAGTACCATGAATTATGCAGGAACCGGTGCAGCCGCATTCGACCGCGCCGCCATGATCGCCGGAAATGCAACGGCCACCATGGTCTATTTCACCCTGCCCTCATCAAACGACGAGTACTCGCAGCTCCCGAGCGATTGCGACGGACCATTCCCTGCAACAGGGACCCCCAATTACTTTACGTTTATCTATGACGCATCCCCGTATCACCTGGGCATCCGTGAGTTTCATGTGAACTGGACGACACCGGCAAACTCGACGTTCGCTCCGGCAACCACCCTCTCGGTTAACTCTTTTACGAACAACCTGAACACCGGCATTCCCCAGAAAGGGACGACCAAAAAACTGGACGCGATCCCCGACCGGCTTATGTACCGCCTCCAGTACCGCAAATTCAACGCCTACCAATCGATGGTCACCTGCCATACGGTTAATATCGGCAGCGGGGTGGCCGGCATCCGCTGGTATGAGCTCAGGAACACGGGCAGCGGCTGGAGCGTTTACCAGCAGGCCACCTATGGTCCGTCCGACGGAAACAGCCGCTGGATGGGCAGCATCGCCATGGACACATCCGGTAATATCGCCCTTGGATACTCGGTCTCGGGCAGCAACCTCTACCCGGCGATACGTTACACGGGCCGCATGAAGAATGATGCCCTGAACACCATGACCATCACCGAGAAGGGGATCATGAACGGAGGCGGCAGCCAGACCGGCGGCGGAACCCCGGGACGGTGGGGCGATTACAGTTCCATGTCGGTGGACCCCTCGGCAACGGCCACATTCTGGTACACGACGGAATATTATTCCACCAGCAGCAGCACCAACTGGAAAACAAGGATAGGATCGTTCAGCTTCGCCAATACCCTCAACGTGGATGCTACGGCCAACCCGGCCGCCCTCTATGCCGGTTCGAGCACCCAGCTAAACGTCCTCGCCTCGGGAGGTAATGGCACATACAGCTACTCCTGGACCTCCATCCCGCCGGGATTCACGTCCACGCTCCAGAACCCTGTTGCATGGCCCGTCAACACAACAAAATACATTGCCACCGTTACGTCCGGGACGACGACAAAGTCTGACACGGCGAAGGTTATCGTCTACATCGTACCCACCGCAACAGCTACTCCCGGGACGATCGATGTGGGAGGTTCTTCACAGCTTAACGTGACCGCCACCGGCGGTACCGGAATCTATACCTACTCCTGGAATTCGATCCCGGCCGGGTTCACATCCACCCTGCAGAGCCCGGTTGCAAGCCCGGTGGTCAATACCCAGTACATCGCCCATGTGATCGATGCCGACCAGAACGTGACCGATACTACCGAGGTGATCGTCAATTTGGATGTGACGGCAACGGCAACCCCGTCGTCCATCACACCGGGGCAGCCCTCGCAGCTGAACGCAATCGCCCAGGGCGCTACCGGGACATACGCCTACTTATGGACCTCCATTCCGCCGGGATTTACATCGAACATCCAGAACCCGGTTGTTTATCCTACCGTTACCACTGAATATGTGGTACAGGCCACCAGCGGCACCCAGACCGCATGGGATACGGTTACCGTGACCGTTTCCATGAATCCGTTGGTGGTGCTGGCTTCGGCAACGCCATCGTCGATTTGCGCAGGAGGCACCTCGCAGCTGTTCGTAAGCGCCTCGGGCGGAACGAACAACTACACCTACTCCTGGACCTCGAATCCCCCGGGGTTTACCTCCAACCTGCAGAACCCACAGGTACAACCTGCGGAGACGACAGAATATATCGCCACCGTCAACGATGGCACCCAGACCGGCAGTGATTCGGTCACGGTTTACGTTACCCTGCCGCCGTTCGCCTTCGCCGGCAACGATACGGTCATCTGCCTGTCGCTGGTTGAAATGATGCTCAACGGAATGGCTTCCGGATACTCATCGGTTCTCTGGTCCACATCCGGCGACGGGAATTTCACCAATCCCGCCAGCCTGGCTTCCTCCTACTATCCCGGGGCCGGTGACCGCGCCCTTGGCTATTTCGATCTTTCGCTGACCGCACAGCCATTAAGTCCATGCGTAAATCCGTTCACCGATGTAAAGCATGTGACTTTTGATCCCTGCACGGGGATCAGCAACCTGGATGAAGATCTTTTCGGCATTTCCATTCGGCCCAACCCGGCAACTACCCTGACCTATATCATGGTTACCGGGATCAGGCACAAGGAATTTCGTCTGAGTATGGTCGATATGCACGGGAACACGGTTCTTGATGAGGTAATCACATCGCAGCAGCCGGTTCTCACCAAAAAAATCGAGCTCCAGCGATTTGCCAGAGGAATATACCTTGTGAAAGTCGAGAGCGGGAACGAGCAAAAAACAGATAAACTGGTCATCCGTTAAACAAAAAAGCCGCCGGGAGGCGGCTTTTTTATTTACATCGGTTCACATCAGTTAGCATCATCATAGGAGGCTTCCGCCGGCAGTGAAGGAGCAAGATCTTTCGTGACAGCCGGTGCGGCGATCGCATCTTCATCTTCATTGAATCCTGCTTCTGCAGGTACATCAGGACGGAGTGAACGGACCAGATTCCAGGTTTCAGATATTTCGGTCCCGGAATCTTCATAAGAAGCTTCTTTAGGTGTAACCGGCTGCAAGGTCGAGTAGATATCGTTGATCGGAGGAATGTCATTGAAATCGGCTTCTGTCGGCGTCACAGGAGCCAGGCTGGTCACAACAAAAACAGCTTTCAGTCCGGCCATCAGTTTGGGATTTCCAGCGCTGACCATGGTCGTCAGGAACACGACCATACTTAGTGCAAAGAACATCTTCAGGCTTTCGGTGTTGACTTTTGTTTTCATTGTCTGATTGTTTTATTGTTTCTGATTACGGCAATAAGACGGACTCATTTTGTGACCGTTACAGAAAAATGAGAACTTTCCGACGAATGCCGGAAAATCCCCGATCAAGGCATCCGAAACTCGATCAGGTACCCGTAGCCATTCCAGATCGTTTTGCATTTAAGGTCCAGCATTTCTTCAGGGACCAGGTCGACGGGCGGGATGATCTCGGGTTGTTTGCCAATGAAGACCTCGAAGATCCTGCTGACCTTCTCCGACTCGTCGGCGATCACGATCCTGGTTCCGGGCTTTGCCACACGGATCATTTCATGGATCGCTTTTTTCTTATCGGGGAAGATATTGATGGCCCCGAGGTGGAAGACCACATCGAACACGTGGTCCCTGAATGGAAGGCGTTCCGCGTCGGCCAGGAATAGTTCGGCGTTCATCTTCCAGTGACGCATGTTGTGCGAACACTGTTTGAGCATTTTGTGCTGGTTGTCGATCCCATAGATTGTACAGGCGCCATTACGGGCATGCAGGAGGGGGAGGTTATCGCCCGTTCCGATCCCGGTCTCAAGAACCAGGCCCCGTTCCGACATTTCCAGGCGGTCGATGACTTCGTGCCTGCATTTTTCAGCCCCCCCGCAGAACAGGTTGAAAAACGTATCGGTAAGCGGAGTGTAAAAGGCGGCGTAGATCG
>DAIRDK010000255.1:0-1098 GCA_036796175.1 Bacteroidales bacterium
CGAGGCGTTGGCCATAAACTGCCTTTCGAAATCGGGTTCGGCGGCTGAGACAGCTTCCAGTAACCTGGCATACAGCTCAGGAGACAGGCTTTGTTCCAGGCCCGCACGGAAAACGACAGCCCCGGACCGGTACCGGAAGGGATCCTTGGCGGCGTAATAGATCTTCGTGTACCATTGCTGTGCCGCTGCGTCAACGGCTGTGCCGTAACAGGCGTTGATGCTCCCAGTCTGGAGGCTGGGGAGGACCTCCGGTTCACCCATGGGCAGGCAGTTAGCCGAATATTTCCGGAAGAAGCTCTGTGCCGGCTTGTCGTAGGCGAATACGGAGATGCGGAATAAGGCAAAGGCGCCGCGGTCGTTGACCGGGTCGCGGGAGAAGATATACACCGGACCGGGATCGGCCCAGCAGGCCAGCCGGAAGCCACCCTCGCCGAATATCCTGGTCAGCATTTCGGCCAGCTTGAAATGTATGCTTTTGGCCTCTTCCGGGGAGGTTATCAGGAACGGCAACTCAAGCACCTGCAGTCCCGCGTGGATCGCTTTCAGCCCTTCCCCCGTCAGGACCGCTCCATCCAGCTGGCCCTGCTTCATTTTATTCACGACTGCCGGTTCCGGTCCCTGGCTGCTGTTGAAGAAGATCTTCAGGGTCAGTGCGCCGTCGGAGCGCTTATTCACATCCGCTGCGACCCGCTCCAGAAGCTGGGCCATCGAAGATCCCCGGCCGTAACCCGTTGCGAGCGTCACCGTTGTTTGCCCCTGCCCCAGGCTCCCTGCCCCAAGCAGAAAGAAGAGCAGTCCCAATCGTGATATTTTCGCTACCATATAGAGATTAGTTACCGAGTTACCCTGTCACCCTGTCACCCTGTCACCCTGTTACCCAAATATAAATATAAATAATTAAATTCGCTCCGATTATATATCTGAAAAAAAACAATAAACCGGAACTATGAAAATAAAAGTCGTTTTGAACGGGATCCTGCTTTCGGCAGTCCTCATCGCAGTTGTACTGATCTTAACGGGATGTGCGAACAAAGAGGTCGTCACCGAATGCCTGAAGGGTCACACGTATGGATTCTGGGCCGGGCTGTGGCACGGCAT
>DAIRDK010000255.1:1198-3810 GCA_036796175.1 Bacteroidales bacterium
CCGAATGCCTGAAGGGTCACACGTATGGATTCTGGGCCGGGCTGTGGCACGGCATTATTGCACCCATCGATCTCATTGCCATGCTGTTTCGGGATGATGTGGCGGTTTTCGCGCCGAACAACAACGGAGCCTGGTACGCATTCGGATTCATCATCGGAAGCGGAGGTTGGGGATTCCTTGGGGGACACGGCGCATCGCGGAGCCGGAGGCATCATTGACATCCATTACTACTGATTCCGGATGCCGGATGCCAGATGCCGGATGTTCGTCCCTCCTGCCTACCGGCCGGCAGGCGTCCTGCTTCCCTCAACTGTGATGTAGAAGAAGTAGTAAGGATTATGGTAATAGCTGAAGGCAAAGCTGACCGAGTCGGTTGATACGAAGTGTCCGCCAAAGACCCCGTTGATCATGCAGGTGTTGAACCGCTGGTACTGCAGCTGTCCGGACAGAAGCATCGCAGGCTCTACATAGGGACCGAACACCGAATCGCAGGTCGGGGAGTTGGGCCCGTCGCCGTGATACCGGATGAAAAGCAGCGTATCGGGGATCTCCACTTTAGTGATATAGCCTTCATACCAGGTGGTGTCGGTGGGATTATTCGGATCGGCCCCGCTGTAAATGGTCCGGAACCGGAAACTGCCGCAATAGGGGTCCCGGTAATCGTTTGTTTCAGGTCCTTTGGTGGTGAACCTCCATACTGGTCCCGGGTGTGTGCCGGTCGAATCCCTGGCCACCACTCTCCAGTAATACGTCGTACTGTATTTCAGGATCCCGGTCAGCATCCCGACCCGGTCGTTGTACATGCTCTCCCCGACTCCTGCCGCCAGCAGGGGAGGATCAGGGGTGGTCCCGAAATAAACATCGTACACATACCCGTATTCCAGAGGGACCTCGTAGTACTTGTCCCAGCTCAGGAGCATGGTGTTCTGGCCGGTGGATTGATCTGCAGGGAAGGGATTGGAAGGCCCGGAATACGGTTTGTCCTGGTCCTTTTTACAGGCGGTAAAGACCAGTATGAAGAGCAGAAGACAAGTACCGGTGCAGAAAAATCGAACCATAATCGTTTATCAAATATAAAATAATTATCTTCATACTCTTCATGCTCTTTTTACCACAAAAACACAAAGACACGAAAGCACGTTGAAATCCGTGCCCCCGTGTCTCCGTGGTGAACCATGAATCCGGTTACTTCACAAAGGACCGGATCTCGCTGTTGTAGTCCACCAGGATATCCATCCATTCCTTGATGAAATTCTGCCAGCTTCCTGCCCCAAAGATCTTTTCGTAAGCTGCCTTTGGCCCCGGATCGTCGATCCACTCCTTGTATGAATTGAAGCTCCAGACCAACCCTACATCCGGTCCGTTTGCCTGGTGAAGGGGGTTGTCGTATACCATAAATGCTGTCGTTCCGATCGACTCGTAGGCTTTTTTAAGGTTGGCAGCCATCTCCTTGAACCGGTAATATTCTCCCCGTTTCAGGTCAACCATCCAGGCCTCATAATATTTCGACTTCATCAGGATGTCGCGGCCATAGGACAGTTCCTCGTTAACGTTCCAAAGGTCTGTAGTGCCGTATTCCTCGATGAGGGGATCCACATTCTTGGTCCAGTCGTCAGCATGGCCGTTCTCCTTTGCGGGGCGGCTATCCAGTTTGTCGTAGGTCGTCGGGCCAAAGACCCACAAGTACCAACCGGCCTTGGCACCGTATTCGATCTTGCGAAGACCTGCCACATACGGCCCTGCAGGATGGTATTTGTCGTCATGCGACTTGATGGCCGCTTCGAATTTGTCTTCCATGCCTCGCTTTGGCAGAAGGTACATGGTTTCAACGACCTGGGTCGGGGCGGCCGATTGAGCAAAAGTTCCGGCAGCCATGCAAAATGCCACCAGCAAGAGGATGATATGCTTGTTCATACGTGTTCAGTTTAAATGAATAAATCGGTGAATTCCTGTAATCGGTTCGCAAGGTACGACCTAAATCTAAAATAGAATCAGTCTGAATAAAAATAATTTGGGAATTTTTGCAACTCGTTTATTGAACACAGATGAACACGGATCTATACTGATGAACACGGATATTGCGACCCGGATCGCCATGACCGTGGCCAATCACCATCTGTGAATATCTGTTTTGTCTGTGTTCATCAGTGTTCTACAACATTAATTCAGATGATATTGAGGCAAACCTTTAATTTTGAACAATAATTACCCTGATCAAGTTCATGGAAACGATTCTCATCCCTCCGGGTCTCCGGCCTCTTTTCTTATACATCCTGGCAGCAGGCATTTTCTTTGCCGGATCAATCCGGACTCAAGCCGGGAACCCGGAATTGGTCTACACCGTCACCATGCCGCAACCCGGTTCGCACAAGTTTCATCTCGAACTGCAATGCAACGGACTACGAGGGGATACAATCACCTTCAGGATGCCCCGGTGGATGCCCGGCTACTACCAGATCATGAACTATGCACAGAACCTGGAGAACCTGGCGGCGACGGACGATAACGGAAGCAACCTGACCGTCATTCCGGTAAACGAAAACACCTGGCGCATTACCGGTGTGTCGGGCAAGCCGTTCCGGGTCACCTATGACGTCA
This sequence comes from Bacteroidales bacterium, assembly GCA_036796175.1. Classification (GTDB taxonomy): domain Bacteria; phylum Bacteroidota; class Bacteroidia; order Bacteroidales; family FEN-979; genus DAIRDK01. The sequence goes on from DAIRDK010000255.1 coordinate 3,797, forward strand.
AGGCTGACCGGCGG
>DAIRDK010000256.1:0-3751 GCA_036796175.1 Bacteroidales bacterium
CGGGACCTCATCAGGGAGTGCCGCGATCTCATAAGGGATATCGTACAGGGCACAGGCCAGCAGTTGCCTTGCGCGGTCCATATCCCCCGGCCGGATGCCGAATTCTCCAAAGGAAACGAGGGAGACGTTCGCGGGATCTTTTTTCTCCAGGGCCATGCATTTGGCGAAAAGCGGTTTTACCAGACCCGGCATCTCCCCGACCAGGATCAGCCGCTCCAGGTTCTCGGAGGCAATGCGGAAACGGATTTGCTCTTCTGTACAAACTGTTTCGCCGCAGCTCCAGGTGAGCACGTGTTCATCAACCGTGGTCACATATCTGATCAAATCTTTGTAATCTAGTTGATTACCATTCTTTTTTCCGGGATAATAAAAAAATACGCCGGTTCTAAGATGATTTTTCATATCTATTGTTAATCTATTAACAAATAAACGGAATAATTGAACCTCAAAAAATGACATTGGTCAGGATTTGAGGGTTTTAGGAAGATGTGGAAAACTCCCCGGAATGTTAATAATTATTGGCGATTCGCTGGAGTTCCCAGGGATTAGGATATAGATCTTCCGGCCTCGGATGGCGATCAGGTGATGTTCCTTGAATTCGGATAATAACCGGATCACGGTCTCAGGCGCAGTCCCGATCACACTGGCCAGATCATAACGGGTGAGATTGATGTACTGTCTGGCTCCGTTAATCGCGTGCGGATGGAAGCTTTTATAGAGGAACAGCAAGGTTTCCGCCAGCCGCTCTTTCACGGGTTTTTGAGCCAGGGAGATCATACGCTCTTCCGCCTCTTCAAGCATTTTTGCCAGGGATACGGCAAGAACGCGGGTGAAGTCGGGATACTTGACCATGATCTGGTAAAAGTCGTGCTTCTGGATGAAACACAGGGAGGCATCATCCAGTGCGATGGCTGAAGCCACATAAGGGTCCCCTCCGATGATGGCCTTCAGCCCGACGAATTCGCCCGGGAAGACGAAGCGGGTGATGAGTTCCTTGCCGTCGTGTCCTTCCCTGAACACTTTGATGGTGCCTTCGCGGATGCAAAAAACACCCTGGGCCCGCTGTCCCTCCCGGAAAATGAGCTCGTGCTTTTTTACGGCAAGGACCTGTTTGTGGTCATTCAGGAATTCCACATCCTCAGGATCCAGGTGGGAGAAGAATTGCCCGAAGGCGGCCTGGCAGTGCTCACAGGAAGGGTCCTTTGGCCGTTTCACGTTAAACAGGTTCAGTTACACAAATCTACGAAAAGTTAAATCAAGTTTGGTGAAGGGTAATTAATATCTTTGTTTGTATCGGATGATTCCGGAGGTTATGAAGCAGGGTGCATTGAAACTTGAAGTGGCAGGATTGGTCCAGGGCGTCGGTTTCCGTCCATTTATATACAGGATCGCTACCTGGCATGGTCTCACGGGGTGGGTGCTGAATACCAACGAGGGGGTGACCATACATATCCAGGGATCCGTTGCGCGCATCCATGATTTCAAAGCCGCGTTGTATGCCGGGAAACCGGAAGCGGCCCGCATCGACCGGGTCACTGAGAAAGTCGTCAGGCCGGGATCGTTCAAAGCATTTTCGATCCGTGACAGCCTGTCGGTCTCTTCGGATATAACTGATATCTCCCCGGATATCGCAGTATGCCCCGAATGCCTGGCCGACATGAAGATCCAGGCACACAGACTGGATTACCCTTTCGTGAACTGCACCCAGTGCGGACCAAGGTTCTCGATCATCCGGTCGCTTCCCTATGATCGTCCCAACACGACCATGAAGCGTTTCAGGATGTGTCCCTTGTGCGAATCGGAATATGCGGATATCAGCGACCGCCGCTTTCATGCGCAGCCGGTGGCCTGCAACCGGTGCGGTCCGTCGTATGCACTTCACACGAAAACCGGCGTGGTAGATGACTTTAAAACGATCCTGGAACTCACCGCCAGGACCGTTGATCGGGGCGGGATCGTAGCCGTGAAAGGGATCGGGGGTTACCAGCTGATTTGTGATGCCTTCAATGCGAAAACGCTGCTGCGGTTACGGAAGCGCAAGTTCAGGGAGGGAAAGCCCTTTGCCCTGATGGCCCGGGATATCGGCGTGATCCGCCGCTATTGCCGGGTAAGCCGTAAAGAGGAAGCAGCCCTTCGTTCCTGGCGTGCCCCCATTGTCCTGCTCAGGATGAAGCCACGGGGAATTACGTCGCACCCGCTGCCGGAAACCGTTAACCCGGGCCTTGATACGTTTGGGTTCATTTTGCCGTATATGCCTTTCCATTACCAGCTGCTGGAAAAGGTCCGGGCCGATGTGATCGTGTTTACGAGCGGGAATCTTTCGGAAGAGCCGATCATTTGCGATGACCGGGAAGCCTTGTCCCGTTTGCCGGCCATCGCTGACATGGTGGTGACCCACAACCGGGAGATCTTCAGCCGAACGGATGATCCGGTTCTGTTTGTGACCGATGGAGGTCAACGGCTGGTGCGACGTTCCAGGGGATATGTTCCGGGATTCATCCGGCTGCCCGTCAATGCGGACGGGATCCTGGCGACCGGTGCCGAGATGATGGGGGCCTTTTGTATCGGCAAGGGGACACGGGCCATCCTCAGCCAATACCTCGGCGACCTGAAGAATCCGGAAGCAGCCCGGTTCATGGAACGCAATGTTCCTCATTTTCTGAAATTATTCAGGGTGAATCCTGAAATATTAGTCCACGACCTGCATCCGGATTACTTTACGACCAGGTATGCCCGTACCTTCGCGAAAAGACGAAAAACAGGATCCATGGCGGTCCAGCACCATCATGCGCATATCGCAGCCGTCATGGCAGAATACGGGCTGCAGGAACAGGTTATCGGGGTTTGTTTTGACGGCACGGGTTACGGAACCGACGGGAACAGCTGGGGTGGCGAGTTTCTCATTTGTGACCCGGACGGATTTAAACGCTCTACCCATTTAGAATATATAGGCCTGCCGGGTGGTGATCAGGCTGTACTGGAACCCTGGCGTACCGCTTTGTCTTTTTTGCACAGGATATTCGGGAAGCGTGCACTTGAACTGGACCTGGCTCTGAACCGGTCGATCCCGCTGGCCAAACGCAGGTTTGTCATGGAGATGATCGGAAAAAACCTGAATTGTCCTCCCTCATCGGGTGCCGGCCGGCTGTTTGATTCGGTATCGGCCCTTCTTGGGATCTGCCTGTACAGCCAATACGAAGCGGAAGCACCTATGAAGCTGGAGGCGGTCATCGATCCGGGATGTAAGCAAGCTTACCCGGTCCCTTCCGGGAACCCGGTCCGCACAACGGATTTGTTGCAACAAATTGTCGGAGATATCCTGAAAGGGGTTCCGAACGAGATCATATCGGCTAAATTTCATCGCACACTTGCCTTGCTCATTACCGACAAGTCAATGGAGATAGCCGTTAAAACAGGGATCCGGAAGGTAGTGCTGTCGGGGGGTGTCTTTCAGAACAGGTATCTGTTGGAGCTTGCCGGTAAAAAAATACGGCAACACGGTCTCGATTTATACGTACCTTCGGAGGTGCCTTGCAATGACGGAGGCATCGCCCTTGGGCAGTTATATGTAGCAGCAAACCGGTTAAACAGAGATGTGTCTCGGAGTACCCGCACGAATCGTTAAGATAGACGGCAGCATGGCCGTCGCTGAAATGGGAGGAGTTCGTTATCCGGTCAGCCTGGTGCTGATGGAGGACGTGACCGTCGGAGATCATGTGATCGTCCACGCCGGTTTTGCCATTGAGAAGGT
>DAIRDK010000257.1:0-3751 GCA_036796175.1 Bacteroidales bacterium
GTACCGGGAAACTGCTTGCCTGCGACTGGGAAGGCTTCAAGCCGGATGTGCTGATCCTTGGGAAAGCTCTGTCGGGAGGTGTTTACCCGATCTCAGCGGTGCTGGCCGACGATCCGGTCATGATGACCATTCACCCGGGAGAGCACGGCTCAACATTTGGCGGGAACCCGGTTGCCGCGAAAGTGGCTATCGCCGCACTCACGGTGGTTAAAGAGGAAAAACTGGCCGAAAATGCCGAAAAGATGGGAAAGATCTTCCGCGCTGAATGTGCCCGGACCGATTCCCCGTTCATCGAGCTGGTACGTGGCAAGGGATTGTTGAATGCGATCGTGATCCGGCCCCACAACGGCAAGATGGCGTGGGATGTCTGCCTGCAGATGAAAGAGAACGGACTGCTGGCCAAACCGACCCACGACCATATCATCCGGTTCGCCCCTCCGCTGGTCATCAACGAGGAGCAGATCATGGAAGCCGTCGGCATCATTAAGAAGTCCATCAAAGAGCTGGAATAAATCCATTCATCACTACCGCGAAGACGTGAAGACGCAAGGAAAAGGCGGCTTAACGCCTTCGCGGTTTCATTTTACGATCAATTTATGAAAAGACTCCTGTTCGCCCTGTTTTGTACCCTGGTCCTGTCTGCCGGGATCAACGAGGTGCTGGCCTGCACCAACCTCATCATTACCAAAGGAGCCAGCAAAGACGGTTCCGTTATGATCACCTATGCGGCAGACTCGCATATCCGTTACGGCGCGCTGAATTTCTGGCCGGCCACCGACCATCCGGCCGGTTCCATGGTGGATGTGATCCATTATGAATCGGGGAAGCTGATGGGCAGGATCCCGGAGATTCCGCATACCTTTTCCGTCGTCGGTCTGATGAACGAGCACCAGGTAGCCATTGGAGAGACGACTTTCGGCGGACTGGATTCGCTGTCCGGCCAGCCGGGTGCTGTCCTTGACTACGGATCCCTGATGAAACTCGGCCTGCAACGCGCAAAAACCGCGCGGGAGCTGATCCGGGTGATCACCGAACTGGTCGGGGAATATGGCTATGCATCTGCCGGGGAGTCCCTTTCCATTTCCGATGCCAATGAAGCCTGGATCATGGAAATCATCGGGAAAGGAAAATACGAAAAAGGGGCGGTATGGGTTGCACTCCGGGTGCCGGACGGTTACATCAGCGGACATGCCAACCAGGCGCGGATCACAACATTCCCGGTGAACCGGGAGAACAAATGGGATGACCTGAATCAGGAGTGCTATCATTCCCCCGATGTCATCACCTTTGCCAGGAAGCATGGTTTCTACTCCGGCCCGGATGAGCAGTTCAGCTTTTCGGATGTTTATAATCCGGTAACCTTCAGCGGGGCCAGGTTCTGTGATGCCCGGATATGGGCCGTATTCAGGAAAGTCAATCGCGGGGTCAGGGACAATGCCGTCTATACGGAATATGCCAAAGGGATCATCAGCCGTGCGGACGGGATAGCGACTAACCGGATCCCGCTCTGGGTCAGGCCGGATGAAAAGATTGGCCTGGAGGAGATGTTCGCCTTCATGCGCGATCATTTTGAGGACACGCCCCTGGCCTTCTCCGATGGGGTTGGAGCGGGGCCCTTCCATCTGCCTTACCGGTGGCGGCCCATGGAATTTGCTGTCGACAGCGTCATGTACCTGCATGAGCGTTCCATTGCCACCCAGCAGACCGGTTACAGTTTTATCGCGCAATCCCGGAATTTTCTTCCCGATCCGGCGGGAGGGATTTTCTGGTTCGGGGTGGATGATGCAGACGGCTGCGTATATGCCCCGATGTACTGTGGGATCCGGGCTGTTCCTGAAAGCTATGCCGTGGGGAACGGATCGATGATCCGGTGGTCGGAGACCTCCGCATTCTGGACCTTTAACCTGGTGACGAACTGGGCGTATACCCGTTACAGCCAGATTCATCCGGAGATCGAACAATACCAGTCACAGCTGGAACAGAAATTCATTGCCGAAAGCCGTGATATCGACCAGCTCGTTTCGCCACTCTATCCTGCCGACCCGGACAAGGCCCAGGCCATGGTCACTGACTTTTCCGTTACAACGGGAAATAAACTGGTAGCCGACTGGAAGGAGTTCTTCCAATATCTCTTTATGAAATACATGGATGGAAACATCAAGCAAACCGAAGGCCGGAAGTTGCTTGATAACGGGAACGGACGTGAAATACCCAAAAAACCGTCACAGCCGGGGTATGGTTCTGAATGGGAACGAAAAATGATCGAGAACACCGGTGACAGATACCGTGTAATAGAGTAACTTGCAGCATGAAAACCAGGGATTTACTGTTCCGGTTCCCCTACAGCATCCTGTTCATCGTTGCGGCCATCCTCCTGGTTTATGCCCAGGTCCTGACCTTTTCGCTTGGGAAGCTGGATGAATACAACATCATCCTGGTCAACCTGGAGCTGTTGCGTGATTTCGGGAACCTGAAAGTGGTGCTTCTCAGCAATCCCTTCATGGGTCATGGCGGTGATTTTTACCGACCGTTGCAGAACCTGACCTTCATGATTGACGCCCATTTGAGCGGTGAGGCCGGATGGGCATATTACCTGACCAACATGGTCCTGCACGCGGTGGTTTGTTCCCTGCTCTGGTACCTGTTGATCACCACCGGCACGGAACGCAGGACAGCGCTGTTGCTCTCACTGGCATTTGCTGTTCATCCCCTGTTCGTTCAAACGGTTGCCTGGGCTCCTTCCCGGGGAGATCTGCTTATCGCGGTCTTCGGGGTCCTTTCCTTTGTCGCATTCATCCGTTATCTGCAATGCCGGAGACCCGGATTCCTGGTCCTGCACCTGGTTTCTTACCTGGCAGCCCTGTTCTCCAAAGAGTCGGCTATATTGATCCCGGTCGTGTGTTATCTGTGGTATTTTCTGTTTTTCCGGGAGCACAGGATCCCTCCCGTAATCCATATCGCCGGGATCATGGTGTATCTGGCCGGTATTATCCTCTTTTTTTACCTGCGGGATACCATGGCAGGGGTATCGGTAACGGAGGGATCGATCGGTGTGGCCCCCGTCATTGCCCATTTACGGACCATTCCTGAACTGATCCTCAAATTGTTCTTCCCGGTCAACCTGTCACCAATGCCCGGTTACGATTGGCTCCTTACCATTACAGGGATCTTCTTCATTGCCGGCCTTTTTTTCATTGCATTGAAAGTAAAGCCTTTAACCATTAAGTCACTGACTTTTGGGGCATCCTGGTTCCTGGTTTTCCTGGGGCCGTCGCTGGTATTTGTCAATCAATACGGCAGCCTGGCATTTGATTACATGGAACACCGTGCCTATCTCCCGGCTATCGGGATCTTTCTTTTTATTGGTAGTTGGATTACGGGACGACGGGAACCTAAAGGATTTAGCTATTTCGCTGTGGTGTTGACTATCCTGGTCGTAGTTTTCGGGACTTATGCACACCTGTATACACGGAATTACCGGGATCCGGTTTCTTTTTTCACCCGGGCCGTCAATACCAATTCTTCATCATCTGTTGCATGGTTTTGCCGGGGAACGGTCACCATTCTCGACAGAAATGATTATCAAGCTGCAATTCAGGACTTTAATGAGGCACTTAGGCTGAATCCGGAATATGCGCAAGCCTGGCTCAACCGGGGTTTTTGCAGGGAGCAGGCCGGCGATTTCGCAGGGGCTGTAGCGGATTACAGGAAGTCCGCCTCAATCGATACGGCGACCTATGAGCCGCATGCC
>DAIRDK010000258.1:0-3734 GCA_036796175.1 Bacteroidales bacterium
CCCTGGTACAACCCGAATGTGAATTACTGTTGCAAGTGGAACGGCCCGGTTTGGCTGCTATGGGATTATATGGTATATGATGGGTTGAAGATTTACGGTTACGATGCCCTGGCCCGGGAACTGGCGATCAGGATGACCAATGCGGTCATTGTCCAGTTGGGGAAGAATCATAATTTCTGGGAATCCTACAGCCCGGACAACGAGGTTCTCAATTGTCCCCAGAACTACATCTGGGATGCGATCATGGCGAAGGTATTGATCAGAGAATTCAACAAATAGCTATCTTTGCATGCTTTTTATCAACCGGTTATGAAAGGGAAATCCTTACTCGCAATCCTTTGTGCGGCCATGTTGCTGACCTCCTGCGAACCTTCGACGAACAAGAGCGACCTGATGCGATTGCTGTCCCCGGCTATGCTCCCTTACCTGAAGCCGAGCAAGCATATCCTGGTATCGTCGGTCGACAGCCTGGGCGGCAACAACGACCGGATCTTCCTGGCGCCGGGCCAGCACGCCACGATCCTGAATGTAAGCGGTCCCGGGGTCATCAACCGGATCTGGTTCACGCTTGATTCCAGGGATCCCAATTATCTGCGCAAGATCCTGATCCGGATGTACTGGGATGATGAGACCACGCCTTCGGTTGATGTTCCGTTGGGGGATTTTTTCGGATGCGGATTCCGTTATCAGCCTTATATCTCCCTATACCTCGGTATGACCAGTGGAGGATTTGTGTGTTATTTCCCTATGCCTTTCGAGAAATCGGCCCGCATGGAGATCATCAATGAAACAGATCAGGAAGTCTATTCCTTTTATTACCAGATCGATTACCAGAGCCTAGAAGGTTATCTTGACCGGAGTGTCGCATATTTTCACGCGTATTGGAACCGGGATATCCGCACGAATTATGATTCCAACTACACGGTTTTGCATACCACCGGCCAGGGGCACGTTGTCGGGGTGAACCTGAACATCCAGTCATACGACGGTTCCTTATCGTTCCTGGAAGGGAATGAAATGGTTTATACCGACGGTGAGATCAAACCTTCGATTGTGGGGACCGGTACTGAAGATTTCTTTTCCGGAGGCTGGTATTTTGCCTCAGGAGAATTTGCAGGTCCATATCATGGTCTGATCATGAAGGACGACAGTCTAGGCCGGATATCAGCCTACCGGTTCTTCATCAACGACCCGATCCCGTTTAAAAAGAGCATTAATTTCACCTTTGAACATGGCCAGGGCAATACAGTGGAAGCCGATTATTCGAGCACGGTTTATTATTACCTGATCGAGCCCAACCAGCCTTTCAAACCTATGCCGAAGGCCGGCATGAGAATCCCACTTCGCATTGTCACGCCAGTTACACTTCTCCAGGCAGAATCACTGGATTTTAACCTGGACGGGATTACCGGCGAGGTGGTGGATGTTTCTAAATACGGACCCGACTGGAGCCAGGGAAAACATTTTCTGATCCATACCGGTGAAGGAGATACTTTTACACTCTCGTTGAACCAGTTGCTGGATCCTGCATATTCCATCGAAGTGTATTACTCTCAGGGACCCGATTACGGGAATGTCAGAATCTATGACGGGAATCATTACCTGGGAGGGTACAATGGATATCATCCGACCATATGGGCCGGCGGAAAGATCACGCTTCCGGGGATCAAAGCCACCAACGGCCGGATCAACCTTCGTTTCGTGGTTGATGGCAAGAATCAACTTTCCAAAGGCTATTTCATTGCCCTTGATGGGGTCAACTTAACTCCTGAGCGGAAGTTTATCAGGGATTGGTACATCCTGGGGCCATTCCCCAATCCACGCATCAGCGAACGGTACCGCTTGGGGCTCGATTCTGTTTATCCACCGGAAACATATATTGATACTGCTGTGGAATATGCCGGAGTAGGCGGGAAACAAATCCACTGGAAATACGTACAAACACCTGATAACGGGTATTTGTCACTCAATGGGCTGGTCTACCCGAACGAACAGGTAGTCACCTATGCCCTGACCTGGGTGTGGTCGGAAACAGAGAGGAATATGTTGCTGATGGCCGGTTCGGATGATGGCTGCAAGGTGTTTTTTAACGACGGGTTGGTGTACAGGTATCTGGGGCTGAGGGTTGCCCTGCCTGACCAGGTCACAATCCCGGTCCATGTCAACAAAGGATGGAACAAGCTGTTGATCAAGGTTGAGAACAACCTGGGCGGATATGCCTTCTATGCCCGGTTTATCGACCCCGAGAATACGCTGGTTACCAGTGCAAAGAAGGAGTTGCCGAAAGGTAAATGAAGGAAATAAACCGGATTGCCGCAACCGTAATCCTGCTGATGGCAGGATTTTATGTAACGGGTCAGAATCTGCCTGTCAAACAGGTCATGGAAGTGCCGCAGGGTTTTTGTATAACAGAAGATGAATGGAAGTTATACCGGATGATCAACGAGTACAGAAGGCAGTATGATCTCATGCCGATCCCGCTCTCAACCTCCCTCTGTTTCGTAGCCAGGACCCATGTGAGAGATCTTTACCTGAATCATCCCGACCAGGACCCGTGCAATTCACACTCCTGGTCTGACAAAGGCCCCTGGAAACCATTCTGCTACCCAGGAGACGAAAACAAAAAAGGATCTGTGTGGGACAAGCCGAAGGAACTGTCGAAATACAACAGCAAAGGCTATGAGATCGTATACTGGGAAAACAACGCTGTGATGATCGACAGCGTGATCGCTTTCTGGAAGTCGATCGATTATTTCAACAGTTTCCTCATGAATGCGGGAAAATGGCAGGGCAAGCGCTGGAGTGCAATCGGCATCGGGATATGGGAAAATTATGCAGTAGCCTGGTTTGGAGAGGTACCCGACCCGGAAGGAGTTCCCTACGTTTGCGGAACAGAGACTGTAAAACCTCAGCCACCGGCCGATTCCATGAAACCGCGCCAGGATTCGGTGAAATCCCAGGTTCCTGCCAAAACCGAAACCAAACAACCTGCCGAGGTCGTTCCTTCACAGCCTGTTCCTCAGGCTGCAGGCAAATTCTACATCGTCGTGAAGAGCCAGCTTCCCCTCGCGGAATCCAACAGGCTGGCCGATACCCTTAAGGCCAAAGGGTATCCGGAAGCCAAAGTCCTGCAGAGCAACGGCAAGATCCGGGTAGTGATCTTTGAAGCGCTCAACCGGGAACAGGCGAACCAGAAGCTCGCTGAAGCGAAGAAACTCTATAAAGACGCCTGGATCCTCATTCCGGAGATTTTTCCATTTTCCACATTACCTTTTAGGTCTTTTCCGGATTAATGGTAAATATTTTTTACCGCTAAGACGCAAAGACGCTATGAAGAACTACGATATTGAAGAGGCTGCAAAGCTAATCGTACATTCGGCTTTTATTGTTCACCAAGAACTGGGTCCGGGCTTACTTGAATCCATTTATCACGTTTGTCTTTTCGAAGAATTGACAAATAAAGGCTTAGATGTAAAAAGCGAAGTGATCATCCCGGTATTCTACAAAGGAAAAGCAGTAGAGAAGGATTTCCGTTTGGATTTGCTGGTAGAAAATCACATCATTCTTGAAATTAAAGCAGTTGAGATTTTATTACCTGTGCACATGGCTCAGCTGTTATCCTATTTGAGGCTAACGGATAAAAGAATGGGCTTTCTTCTGAATTTCAATGTCCCTTTAATGAAGGAGGGGATAAGAAGAATGGTATATAAATACTAGAAAACCTTCGCGTCTTC
>DAIRDK010000259.1:0-3694 GCA_036796175.1 Bacteroidales bacterium
GGGAAGAATTCTGGAAGGCCATCGTCGATTTTCAGAAACGGGAACGCAGGTTCGGACTGACCAGCGAACAGATCAACACAGTGGAAGAAAAACGGAGGAAATAACTGCCCATGAAGCTGAACATCCTGATACTGCTCCTGCTGCTCACCGCATCCGTTGTCCCACTCAAAGCCCAGATCACCATTGGGAACGACCTCGGGATCGACTACTCCAGCCCCAAAGAATACGAGATCGGCGGGATCACCTTTTCGGGAGTTAAATATTTGGACCAGAATGTGCTGATCATGCTTTCAGGGCTCTCCGTCGGTGAACGGATCAAAGTGCCGGGCGAACAGATCACCAATGCGGTCAGGAAATTGTGGGACCAGGGATTTTTTGAGGACATCCGCATCACGGTGGCGGGCATTTACGGGGATAAGATCTTCCTTGAAATGTACCTGAAAGAGCGCCCCAGGCTTGCGAAATTCTCGATCAACGGGGTGAAGAAATCCGATGTGGACAACATCCGGGAAAAGATCAAGCTTGTTTCCGGCGATTACGTGACGGATAACCTGGTCATGAAGACCAGCAACATCATTAAAAAATATTATACCGACAAAGGATTTCTCAACGCCGAAGTCGATTCCCGGCTCGTCAGGGATACCGGGAGCGGGAACCAGGTCACCCTCATCTTCAACATCAACAAGAACGGGAAAGTCAAGGTTTACGAGATCAATGTGCACGGAAACAGCAGCCTGACCAATGAACAGATCAAGGCGGCATTCAAAAAGACCAAGGAGCTCAGCATGTTCAATCCTATGGACGACCTCGATGTCATGCTCTATCACGCAGTCGGGGCCGCCCTCAAGCTTGATTTCATCGGGATGGTCAACATCATTGAGCAGCATGCCTTCGACCACGTCCGCGTGCGCCTGTTCAAATCATCGAAATTCATCGAGGAGGATTACCAGGAAGACAAACAGAACCTGGTCACCAAATACAACTCATTCGGGTACCGGGATGCCCGGATCCTGAAAGATTCGATCTCAAAGAACGAAGATAACACGATCAATATCGATCTCTGGGTGGATGAGGGCCCAAAATATTACATCCGCAGCATCACCTGGGTGGGGAATACGAAATATTCCGATACATTCCTGGCCCGTTACCTCAAGGTCAAGAAAGGCGACGTGTACGACAAAGCCTCTTTGGAACAGGCCCTCTCCTACGATCCGAACGGAGGCGACCTGATGTCGCTTTACATGGACGACGGGTACCTGTTCTTTAGCGTGGTGCCGGTGGAAGTCCGCGTCGAGAACGACTCCGTCGACCTGGCCATCCAGATGCGCGAAGGGAGCCAGGCCACGGTCGGTAAAGTGTCGATCAAGGGGAATACCAAGACCAATGATTACGTCGCGCTCCGTGAAGTGCAGACCCGCCCCGGACAGCTCTTCAGCCGCGACCGGCTGATCCGCTCGCAGAGGCAGTTGGCGCAGCTTCGCTACTTCGACGCCGAAAAGCTCAATCCGGCCGTGAATCCAAAACCCGAAGACGGCACCGTCGACATCGAGTATGATGTGGAAGAGACCTCTGCCGACCAGATCGAGCTCTCCGGGGGCTGGGGTTACGGCAGGATCGTCGGTACGCTGGGACTCTCATTCAACAACTTCTCGCTGAAAAACATCTTCAAATGGGATACGTGGAAGCCAATCCCCAGCGGCGACGGGCAGAAACTGGGCATCCGGGTGCAGACCTACGGCAAGGGCTACATCAGCTACAGCTTTTCCTTTACCGAACCGTGGCTCGGCGGTAAGAAACCGATCGCACTCAGCCTGTCTTACGTGCATTCACGGTATACAAACGGCAAGTCCAGGAATGACCCCAAATACGGTTACTTCATCATCGACGGGGTAACCATCGGACTGGGAACCCAGCTTAAATGGCCCGATGACTATTTCAGCCTGTATCAGAACGTCACATTCAACAAATACAACACCAAGAATTATTCGGCGATCCTGGCGTTCGGGGGAGGCAACGGGGATTACAACTCGTTATCTTACGGAGTCACTCTCACCCGCAGCTCGGTGGATAACCCGATCTTCCCGCGGGTGGGATCGGAGATCAGCCTGGATCTTGAACTCACCCCGCCGTATTCCCTGTTCAGGGGAAATGTGAATTACGACAGCATGCCTTACAACGAGCGGTACAAATGGGTGGAATATTACAAGTGGAAGCTCAAGGGTGCCTGGTACATCAACCTCATCGGCAAACTGGTGTTAACCCCCCGCCTGCAGTTCGGCTACCTGGGTACCTACAACCAGGATCTGGGGATAACCCCGTTCGAACGGTTCTATCTCGGGGGCGACGGCCTTACCGGGTATAACAACATGGACGGCCGTGAGCTGATCGGGATGCGTGGCTATGCGAACAATTCGCTGACGCCGGGCTACCCGAACGCCATGGTCGGTGGTACCGTGTATTCCAAGAACACCCTGGAACTCCGCTACCCGGTATCGCTTAATCCAAGCGCGACCATCTATGTGCTGGGATTCCTGGAATCGGGAAACGACTGGCTGAAATGGCAGAATGTAGCGCCCTTCAGCCTGTACCGGTCCGTCGGCCTCGGGGTCAGGGTCTTCCTGCCGATGTTCGGGCTGCTCGGACTCGACTGGGGTTACGGACTGGATGACGTCCCGGGAGCGCCGAATGCCAACGGAAGCCAGTTCCATTTCTCGATCAATTCATCTATAGATTAGTGACAAAGTGACAAAGTGACAAAGTGACAGAGTGACAGAGTAATTAAAATCTGAAATCATGAAAAAGATCCTTGTTTCCATCATGGTGCTGATGATGGCCGCTGCGATGGCTAATGCACAGAAGTTCGCGTATGTGGATACGCAGTATATCCTCGACAATATTCCTGAATATGCCGAAGCGCAGGCCCAGATCGACGAGCTCTCGCAGGAGTGGCAGAAAGAGATCGAGGCCAAGTTCGCGGAAGTGGACAAGATGTACCAGGATTACCAGGCCCAATCGGTCCTTCTTCCGGAAGACATGAAAAAGCAGAGGGAACAGGAGATCGTTGACAAGGAACGTGAAGCCAAGAACCTGCAGAAGCAGCGCTACGGCAAGGACGGCGACCTGTTCAAGAAACGCCAGGAACTGATCAAACCGATCCAGGAGCGCATCTATAACGCCATCCAGGAGATTGCGACGGACGGCAATTACATGATCGTCTTCGACAAGGCGGGAAGCCTCTCCATCATGTACGCCAACCCGAAATATGATCTCAGCGATGATGTGCTGGACAACCTCGGCGCGGCCACGACCAACCGGAAACGCTCACAACCTGCAGGCGGTTCTGCAACTCAGCCTACCCAGCAACCGTCCCAGGGCAAGCAACAGCCTGCGGGACAGCCCGAAATCAAGCAGCCCGGGGAAAGGAAATAGATGGATTGAAAAATTTCTTATTTTTGCATCCCCTTAAAGTATAAACCATTAACACCAACCAATGAAAAAAGCGATCGTATTATTTGCCATCCTGGCCCTGATGCTCGGAACATCGATGGAAACCAAAGCCCAGACACAGAAGATCGGGTACATCGATTTCAATACCCTGATCCAGGCCATGCCGGGTATCGACTCCGTGCGGATCAAGTTGCAGAACTACCAGCAGACCCTGACTTCTCAGATGGACCAGATGAGGACCGAATTC
>DAIRDK010000260.1:0-3644 GCA_036796175.1 Bacteroidales bacterium
GGTGAACAATGCCGTGATTGGCGTAGGGTATCCCGTAGAAATAGAAGCAGTCACGGTGAGGGGCAATCCCGGGACCATGAGCCTGCTCATCGACGGTATTGAGCGTTATTCCACCTCCAACGACACCCTGCTGTTCACCTGGAGCACGACTACCGCCGACCTTGGGAGCCATGAGGTACTGGCTTATTCCTACACGGCAACAGACACGGTCTTCTACCGCATCAACCTGAATGTGGCTGAGTGGATCTCGCAAGCCAGCGGCTTTGCCGCAACCCGCGGGATCAGCTACATGTTCGCCGCCGACAGCAACAGCGTATGGGGGACCGGCATGGACCCCGCCAACCCCACGGGGGCCTGCTCCGACTTCACGCGAACCACCAACGGGGGCGCCACCTGGGTTCCGGGTGTGATCACCAATACCACAGGGCTCGCCGGTGCGATGATCTTTGCCATGGACTCAATGCGGGCCTATGTTCCGATGTACAAGGTGTCAGGCACCAAGCCCCAGGGCATCTATTACACCAGCGATGGCGGCGCTACCTGGGCGAAGCAGACGACGGCTTCCTTCACCAATCCCAACTCCTTCCCGAACTGTGTGCATTTCTTCAATGAAAATGAAGGCTGGTGCATGGGCGATCCCATCAGCAACGAGTTTGAGATCTACACAACCGTGAACGGAGGCACCAACTGGACGCAGGTAGCCGGTTCGGCCATCCCGAATCCGCAGTCAGGGGAGTTCGGCGTGGTGGGATACTACTCGGCCGTGAACGACACGATCTGGTTCGGGACCAATATGGGACGGGTTTACCGCTCCCCCGACAAGGGATCCAGCTGGGAAGTCTTCACGGTGCCCCCGCTGAGCGGAAAATATATCAAGCCTACATTCCGCAACGGGTCGCACGGATTGGTGCAGGACAAGGATGCAGGCACGACGGGTACCATCTGCGAGACATTCGACGGCGGACAAACCTGGACGCTGGTCACTACCTCAGGTCCGATCTATGCCACCGATCTCTCCTATATCCCGGGCACCGAGAACACCTGGGTAAGCAGCGGATCCATGGGCACCAACGGAACCTCGTATTCCTTCGACGGCGGCCATACCTGGACCGATTTCGCAGGCACCAGCGGAGCCGAATACATGCAGATGACGTGGCTGAACAACCATTGCGGATGGGCCGGCGGAGTCAATGCCAGCCCAACTGAAAACGGGGTTTACAAGTACATAGGCAACCTCGCGATGCCCCTTCCAGCACCGTTCAACCTTCAGGCCGACGTGATCTCCCATGACGTGCACCTCACCTGGGAGGCGCCGCCAACCGGGAATCCTCAGGGTTACAACATGTACCGAAACGAATTAAAGCTCAACAGTACAGTGATCACCAATCTGAGTTATGACGATTATGTGATCGAGCCCGGCCAGTATAACTACTGCGTCAAAGCCGTCTATTCCTCCGGTGAATCCGCAGCCGACTGTGAGCTGGTGGATGTGGCTGTCGGTATTCCCGGAACCGGTGAGACGGCCCTGCGGGTTTATCCCAACCCTGCTTCTGATAAAATGTACATCGGCCTGACGGGCGACCTTCAGGCGACGACCGTCACTCTGGTCATCAGAGACCTCACAGGCAGAGTCGTGCTGTCGGACCAGGCATCGTCGCAACAGCCCGTTGACGTTTCGTCACTCCGGTCAGGGATCTACCTGGTATCATTGGATGCAGGAGGTAACGTGACCGTTGCAAAGCTGGTTATTTCAAAGTAAGTTCCTGAATTCTGATATATAGCAATATGTCAACTCCCACCTACCTTGGAATCGGCTCACGGGTGAAGCATCCGCAGTTCGGGCCGGGCGTCGTCATCCAGGACCATGCCGATGCGTATGAGATCACATTTATTGAACACGGAACCCGTCAGATCTTAAAGACGTTCGAAGGACTCGAAGTCATCGAGGCGGCTGAAACTCCTGCCGACATGGTTTCCTATGCCCAGATCGAAAAGAGCCTGGTACGGATCCTCCGGCGCTTCAGCGACCTGCAGGAGACCGTCCCGCTGGGCAACCGGTGGATGGGAGGGAAAGTCGTAATCTATCCCGGGGATCCCGGTTTAAAAGAAAAAGAAGTCCCCATCGATGCGTTTTTCCACAAGATCGTGATGGTGCGCGACCGTTTGCGCGTTCTCGAAGCGAAGATCAACGCGAGCAACCTGACCGACGAGGAAAAAGTCGAGATGCAGCAGTATATCACCCGGATCTACGGCAGTTTGACGACTTTCAACATCCTCTTCAAGAATAAAGAAGATCAGTTTGTGGGCGATAAAGTTCTTTGACTAACCTGCATAGAACACAGATCTGCACTGATCTTTACAGATTTTCACAGGTTTGACGAAAAACATCTGTGCTCATCTGTTTCATCAGTGTTTATCAGTGTTCAAATTCTGTCACGCAAAACCCACGTCCCACTTACCACGTACCACGTCCCACCTCTCACTTCAACACCGTAGAGTCCAGTTTTTTTCCGTCCAGGTTCACCAGCACACCGCTGTGGTCGAAAATGAGCGTGTGGCTTTTCGTCTTGATGGTAACATAGACCGTATAGGTCGCCTCCGGTTTGCGTTTCTGCTTAACGGCTTTCGTAATCCTGGCACTGGGGAGGTTGGCGGAGATGTATTTCGTGATCTTGTCAGGGAGCTTGGAGGCGGGGATCTCTTTCTTCTGAGTCTTCTTCGAAGTTGATTGGGGAAATAGTGATCCCGGGGTTAGGAATAAAGGGAGAATCAGGGCTAATATGATAAGTAACCTCCTCATTATCATGGATTCATGTGTTGTATTAACGTGCTTCGCCAATTCTTAGTATAGGGCTATCCAGCGTTGAGATTTTTTAACCACTGAGGACACAGAGATTTTCACGGAGGTTCACAGAGTATACCCCATGCCCTTTGCCCTTTGCCCCATGCCATCATATTCTTTTCTATCTTAGCACCTTAAATTGACAACCAATGGAAGAAACAACCACCCCGACCTCCGTTCCCGCGATTGCGGTGAAGCCGGCCGTTTCCGACACCCTGGGCCTCGGATGGGCCACCCTGAAGAAGTTTTTCCCCGAACTCATCCTGATCCTCTTCATCGTCATCATCTTCAGCCTCCCGATGGGTCTGGTGGATGCGTTCTTCGACAAAGAGTCCTTCGGACACATGTTTTTCAGCATCTTCAACGTCTTTTACGGACTGATCATCATGGCCCCGCTGGTCTATGGCGCCCGCTACCTCTGCCTCAAGGCAGTACGGGGGGAGGCATTTAACGTGAACGAGATCTTCATGGCCTACCGCCAAACCCTCCAGATCGCCCTGGCCAGCCTGCTGGTCGGCGTCATCGTTGGCATCGGCATCGTCCTGCTGATCGTTCCCGGGATCATCTTCGCCTGCCGGTTATCCATGGTTCCTTACCTGTTGATGGACCGCCGGCTGCAAGCCGTTGATGCCGTCCGGCAGAGCTGGGAGATCACCCGGGGCCATGCCTGGAGCATCTTCGGCCTTGGCTTCGTCAGCTTCTGGCTCGCCATCGCCGGTCTCATTTGCCTCGTCGTCGGGATCTTCCCGGTTATCATCTGGATCAACCTGGCGTTTGCGGCGATGTATAGAGGGATTACCGA
>DAIRDK010000261.1:0-3627 GCA_036796175.1 Bacteroidales bacterium
CGTGATGAACACAAAACCGGTCACCCCGATGATGTCGCCGATGTCGAGCAGTTTCTTGAAGACCGTGTTGTACATCGTCTTGTCCTCCCCCGGGCAGATCTCATCCCGCTTGACATAGATCTGGATCCTGCCGGTCTCATCCTGGATCTCGGCGAAGGACGCAGCGCCCATGATGCGTCGCGACATGATCCGTCCGGCCAGGCTGACTTCCTGGTACAGGGTGTGGTCATCGGGGAAATTCTTCTTGATCTCCGCACAGTTCACATTGACGGGAAACGTATCGGCAGGATACGGATTGATGCCCAGTTTAAGCAGCTCCTGCAGGGAGTTCCTGCGGATCATCTCCTGTTCGGACAGTCCGGTTTGCATGTTCTGAAAATTTTTGCAAAGATAGGTAAATTGCCAAATGGCTCAGGAGAGCACGCTGTGCAACACCTCTGCCGAACGAAATCCCGAGAATCCCGGGAGGTGAAAGCGGTAATACGCGAGAATCGCATCGAGGAGAGCATCCCGATCTTTCGCCGGAAGGGTCGAAACATGAGCTTTTTCCATAGGCCACTCCAGCACGGTGCACCACGTTTCACTCAGCTTCCGGTCGAGGCAGATCCCCTCCAGGTAAAGCGGCTGGAAGATCCCTTCGGACAGATTGAAGTAGCAATGCTCCGCACTGCGGGTGGAACGCGGGTAAAAACCCAGGTATTTGGTCAGCTTCAGGGTGAAGAGCAGGTGGAAATGATGAAACGGCTCTTCCACCGCGTCGAGCAGTAAAAATGCATTCCAGAGAAATTCAAAGAGCGGCCCGTTAGGTTCTTCTTCACCAAGCGCACGGTAAACCACTTCGTTCACAAACAGGGCGATCGAGCTTTTTCGGATATCAAAGGGCACTGACTGGTAAGGGTGGGAAATCCTGATCTCCTTGATGCTCTGCAGGACATTGCGCTCCTTCCGGTATACCACCAGGTCCAGCAGGGTGAGCGGCTGGAAGAGGACGGGCTTTACCTTTGATTTCGGACTGCGTACGCCTTTGACCAGGTACGACTGGATTCCGAACGCTTCCGTATAGATCTTCACCACCAGGCTCGATTCGGAGAACTTGACGGAATGAAGAACGATGCCGCGGGTTTTGTGAAGCATAAGGGTCAGCCCTCCACGTATGGGAAATCACGGACCGCTTCGAACACCCTGAAGCTAACTTTTGCCGACGGGTGCTGAAGGATCGATTCGACGCTCACCTCCGGCAGCAGGTTCTGGCCAATGTCGTTCCGCACATAGATCGTGTTGAAGCCATAACTGTTGGCCCCCACCAGGCGGTAACCCTTTTTGTTGGCCAGCCGGTTCATGGCCACCGGCGATGCGCCATGGTAATCCTTGTGCCGGCCGGGATAAAAGTAGGCAGGATCGTAAGGAACCACGATGTTGTTGTAACCGAACTCCACATGGGTTTCGATCATCACGACCCGCGGTCTGACTACCTCGAGCGCATCCCAGATCCAGTAATCGTTGCCGTCGATGTCGATACAAAGGAAATCCACTTCACCTGCGAATCCCGCCTCTTCGATAACCTGGTTGATGTTTTCGCGGGTGATCATCGTACAGACGAACTTCGGGGGATAGGCCCAGTGGGTGGGATACTTGCTGTAGAAATGCCGTCCCCGACGCACCGACCGTTCGTTGCCGTCGATGAACAGCCCGTGCCAGCCGAAATTCAGGACGAGGTTCGCGCAGTTGCTGTTCACCCCGTCGTCGGAACCGATCTCGATAAAGGTCTTGTTCGCGGTGCCCAGGGTAGCAAAGAGGAACAGCAGGATCCCGTCCTCCTCGAACTGGGTGAATACGCTGAAGCCGGTATCCTTCAGGGCAGGAGTCCGGCCCGCTGCCGCCAGGTCGCGGTAATAGTGGAAGAGGTGCCGCTGGGCCACCTGCACGGCAGGGGAGAAGCGGTTCCTGACTTTGAGAATGTAGAAATGATACTTCAGGAAATCCCTGATGCGCTGCTTCAGGCTTTGAAACATAATCAGCCGGTTTGAACGGCTAATTTATGAAAAGAATCTTGGTTACGACCTTGTCGTTGCCCGATTCGTCGCTGGCAAACACAAGGTACACCCCCGACTGCGCCCGCTTGCCGTTAAAGCTCTTGCCATCCCAGATGGCCTGTCCGCCTTCGGCACGGGTGGAATAGATCAGTACGCCGCTGATGTCGGTGATCTTCACCTGCGCATCGGCAATCAGGCCTTTGATGGCGATGTAGCCGGTATAACCGGATTTAACGGGATTGGGGTAGGCATACACGTCGTTCTTATCGGTACCTCCTTCGGTAGCGGTGCTCTTGAAAGAGATCACCCCTTTGTCGGTGCCGAAAAAGACCTCGCCGCTCAGATCGTTGATAGCGATCCCTGTGATGCGATTGGAAAAGAGGGGACTGTCATCTTCGGTGAAATGGTAGATCTCCTTGGTGCCGTCGTCGGAAAAGAGGAACACGCCGCCGCGGTCGGTGCCGATCCACTTGCGGTTGGCGCCGTCGATGGCCATGGCTGTGGCCGACTCGTTTTCCAGCAGGTACTGGTAATACCCGCCCTGCTCAACAAGGATCTTCTGCGCATCGAAGTTCTCGCCTGAGAAGACACTTTCGGGGGAATAGAACACGGCAACGCCCTTTTCAGTTCCCACCCAGATCTCGCCGTCGCGGTCTTCGGCAATGCAGTAGACGTTTGTCCCTGGCAACGCTCCCTTTCCTTCGGCCGTGTTCATCTTCACGCATTTGTCATCGGCTGTGGTTGCCGGTGTTCCGTTTTCGTCAAAGACCATCAGCGAATAAGGATTCAGGTTGCTGTAGCGCATGATGATCCACTTCTGGTTGCTGCGGTCAATGATCATCTGCCCCAGGTCGCTCTCCTGCACCTGCGGGATGTTGATGCCGGTCCACTGGCTTCCGGCTTTTACTGAAAGCGCATCGTTGGTGTGGGAAGTGACCACCCAGAGGTTGCCATCACTGTCGTAGGCGCTGCCCGAAACACGCACATCGCCCGTGTCGGATGCGCTGTGGTGGCGAAGGGTGCTGTTGCTCTCGCCGTATTTGGCCACCACGTTGTCGCCGGAGAACTCAAGGAGTCCGCTGCCCCAGGTGCCTACCCACACATGTTTGGAGTCGTAGGGATCGACTGTGATGTTCACCGCGTCGTGACAGCTCCACATCACCGGCTGGTTGCCCCCGTACAGGTTGACCCAGTTGGTGTTGTCGAAATGGTACAGGTGGGCCTGGGAGTAGAGTGGTACCACGGAAGCGTCTTTGCCTCCCGGAACGATGTAGAGGTCGTTCCCTTTGGCAGCCATGGCGAAGGCATTTGCGGTCATGGGCCCGCTGAGATCGTAACCGGAAATAGTAGTGGAGGGAAGATCATAGGCGACCAGCCCGGAGTACTTGTCTCCGATCCAGATCTTGCTGTCCTTGTCGGGAATGGCGTCCACCGGGATCGGAGTCGCCGGGTAGCCGTAGATCACGGCACTGCTCGCCAGGTTTTCATCGAACACGGTGACGAAGTAGTTGTACGCCACCACGAGCCGTCCGTACCCGGTCTCGAGGTTCATCACGGTGTTGTGAACATTACCCGCATCCAGGTAATCCCAGGT
>DAIRDK010000262.1:0-3625 GCA_036796175.1 Bacteroidales bacterium
GCCTCTTTTCAACAAGATAGCCAACGGGATCCTCCTCCGGATAGAAGTGCCTGTTTCCTGCAGGGTAAACCAGCTTGTTGCCGAGTATGCCGTGTTTGACAAGACCTTGCTGTCAGAGGCTGTGGGAAAGATCTCGGAGCGACTTGGCATACCGCGTACCAGGGAGGCTTTGCAGGCGATTGAGGACGGAGAATTTGCCAAGGTGGCGGAACTTGTCCTGAACTATTACGACAAGGCGTATGATTTTACCATCAGGCGCCGGCCCGGGAAAACGAGCTACCTGTTCCGACTGGACAGCGAACCCAATAAGGATACAGCAAGGATGCTGGTCAAATGTATCGAAGAACAGCTTCACCATGGAACCGATCTATCTTGATTACAATGCCACGACGCCCATCGATCCGGATGTGGCTTCAGAGATGAAGATGTACATTGACGAGATCTTCGGGAACCCGTCAAGCATTCATCCTTTCGGAATCCGTGCCAGGCAGGCGGTCGAACTGGCCCGGAAACGGCTTGCTGCACTGCTCAACTGCCACCCCGACGAGATCGTATTCACCAGCGGCGGTACCGAGTCGAACAACTACGCGATCAAGGGAGCCGCATTCGCCAACCGCCATAAAGGCAATCATATCATCACCTCTGCCATCGAACATCCTTCGGTCATTGAAGTGTGCAGGTATCTGGAAAAGCAGGGATTCCGGGTGAGTTATGCAGAAGTGGATCCTTATGGAATGACCGATCCGGACAAGATTTCCGACCTGATCACGCCGGACACGATCCTGATCACCATCATGCATTCCAACAATGAGGTCGGGACGATGCAACCCATTGCGGAAATCGGGCGGATCGCCGCGGCCCGGGGGATACTCTTCCATTCCGATGCCGCACAGAGCATAGGAAAAATCGAGGTGGACGTAAACAAGCTGGGCGTCAGCCTGCTTTCGGTAGCAGGGCATAAACTGTATGCACCTAAAGGCATCGGGGCCCTGTATATCCGCACAGGAGTCATGATCGAGAAACTGATGCACGGTGCCGACCACGAACACAACCACAGGGCCGGAACAGAAAATGTGATCGCCATCGCCGGCCTGGGCAAAGCGGCAGAGATCGCTGAAACACGGCTCCCGGAATGGAAGGATGTCCAAACCCGGCACAGGGACAGGCTCTTTAACGGGATTGCCGGGAATTTACCGGAAGTGAAGCTAAATGGTCACCCGGAAAAGCGGCTTCCCAACACGCTGAGCCTCTCGTTCCCGGGCACGGATGCCCAAACCCTGCTGGCCGGTATGAAAGAGATCGCAGCCTCTGCCGGAGCAGCCTGCCATGCTGATCGGGTCACGGTTTCCAGTGTGCTCACTGCCATGCATGTTCCCGAGGCGCTTGCCGTGGGAACCATCCGGTTTTCCGTGGGCCGGTCGACCACGGAAGAGGAAGTGGATCGCGCGATCGGGATCATTTGTTCCGCTTACCGGCGCCTGGTTCCGGCCGGGACCGATGCACAGACCCGGTCCGGACATGACCAGGTAAAACTGACAGAGTATTCGCATTCGCTGGGTTGTGCCTGTAAGATCCGGCCCCAATCGCTTCAGTCTATCCTGTCCGGACTCCCAAAACCTTCAGATCCCAATCTTTTGGTGGGAACCGAGACCGCGGACGATGCCGCAGTTTACCTGGTTTCAAAGGACAAAGCCATTGTTCAGACGGTTGATTTTATCCCGCCTATCGTTGATGATCCCTATGCCTTCGGTGCCATTGCCGCTGCCAATGCGCTCAGCGACATCTATGCGATGGGAGGGACTCCGCTGTTCGCCTTGAGCATCGTTGGATTTCCCGATAAAGTGTTGCCCCTGGAGGTGCTGCAGGAGATCCTGAAAGGGGCGTATGACAAAGTTGGTGAAGCGGGTATTCCGATTGCAGGCGGGCACAGCATCGAGGATGGCGAGCCAAAATTCGGCCTTACCGTAACCGGCATGTGCCGCCCTGACCGGATCCTTAAGAACCGTGGAGCGCAGCCTGGCGACCTGCTTGTCCTGACCAAACCCATTGGCACCGGGATCCTGACGACGGCCATGAAACGGGGATATGCATCGGCCATTGCAGCCGCTTCGGCAATCCAGGTGATGTCAGCCCTGAATAAACAGGCCGCAGAGGAATTGTCCGGTCTCAACGTTCACGCCTGTACCGACATCACCGGCTTCGGTTTGACCGGTCACCTGAAAGAGATGATCGGCGGGACCGACACCGACGCCGAGATCGAAACCGGAAAGATCCCGATGCTGGACCATGTGATGGATTACGCTTATGCCGGAATGATTCCCGGGGGATCCGTCAACAACCTCTCCTTTGCCTCCGATGTGACAGACTGGTCTGAAGGCATCGGGGATATCATGAAAAAAGTCCTGGCCGATGCACAAACTTCAGGGGGGTTGATGGTCTCGTTGTCTCCGGACGATGCAGCCATATTTCTTTCCAGGCTGGCCGGAACTGGTTTCCAGGAAGCTGCGGTGATCGGGCGGGTGATGAAAGGAACCGGGAGGATCAGGTGCATTGCCTGATCATTCCCTTGACAAGGATTCAAGGGTGGAGAGATCCATGATCCTTCCGACGGGATAGATATTCCTCCGCTGATCAAAATAGGGCGATTTGGCATAAAACCAATAGAGGATCTGCTGCGGACTCTTCGCGAACACGGTATCGGAGGCTTTCTTGGCTTCGAATTCCTGCTTCAGCGAAGGATCATCAGCCAGCATCCCGGAAGCCATCTGTTCGAGCACATAATTCTCGGCATATTCTTTTTGCTCGAAAGTCGCATCAAAACATCCCCAGTAGACCAGCGAACCGTCTCCCTTTGGTTCCAGAAGGTGGGCGATGATACGTGCGGCCTGCTGGGATACTTCGACGATTGCGGAACCTGCCGGAAACCGCCTTTGCTCCGTGATCTCCTCGTATTCAATGTGGGTCATCGGATGCCTGCCCTCGAACGGATTGACCTGCCATTTGGCATTGCGGAACCGGTAGGTCGAAACTTCAAACTGCTGTGGTCTTGTCAGCCGCGTGACTTTGATCCCGTGAGCTTCCACCCGCCTGATCACATCCTGCCACTCTACGGGTATTACGTAAGCCAGGGGCAATTGAACGGAAAACACCGGCTGGTTCTTGCAGAACCACGGCAGTTGCATCACCAGGGGCTGATCGGTATACCGGAACCAGCTACCGCCGCTGATATCGCTCTTTTCGAGCGTATACTCAAACCCCCTGAAGGGGACCATGATGCTGTCGTTTTCAATCACCTGGAACTGAAGTGTGAATGGCTTTTTCAGGAACGCCGGTCCTGAAACGTATTCATCGGCCTCCAGTTCCAGCTTGCGCAATCTTTCAGATTCATCTGACAGGATGCCCAGTGACGAAAAAAGGCAGGCATAGGTTGCTTCGACCCGGACTTTGTAAGGTTTCAGCATGTGTGTTTCGATCAGGAGCCCGGGTCGGTTCCTGAGCGCGGTATAGCCTTGAGAAAGCATCGGAGGCGCCACCTCGCTGACCAAACCGCTGCGGGGGTCATGCCAGTTCCGGAAATCGACGTAGGGAAACACCGGGAAGCCTGCGTTCTCCATGTCTGATTCCA
>DAIRDK010000263.1:0-3621 GCA_036796175.1 Bacteroidales bacterium
GTTAATGGAAATTTTTTACGCCAAAGGCAACTACCGAGAAGAATAAATAATGTCATGGGTGTATGTCTGATTTTCCAGGATTTTTGGCTGCAGGCGTAAAAAATCCGTCAGGCAAATCTGAACACAATGAAATCGACGGTTCCGTCAGGAGGTCGCCCTTGAAAGTTTTAAGCCCCGAGTAATCGGGACGAATTCTTCGCAGGTAACTTTGTAGCAAAATTTCGAGCTAAACCGTGCGTGGGCCAAGGTGATTTCTTTTGCTTCTTTTGCTTTGTCACTGATTGTCAAAGAAAAGAAGCCGATTTTCGATTTGCCTGTAAAATTTAGCTATGTATTCATTTAGAACGGTTTACCCGGTTTAATACCCGCTAAATTTTGCCTGTTCCCCACGGAGTGCACGCCTCGCCCTATCGAAAAATGCAATTGTACCCGTTCATTTTCATGGATATATGAAAAGGCACTACATGTATTACGAATGAATGTAAGAAGGAAAGGAGGAAGGCGCTTTGCTCCCCTACCTGCCAGGCAGGAATATCATCTCATTGACATGAGGCTGATCCCCTATCAGGGGGTCGAGTACCCAATAATAGAGATTGTCCACCGCATCGCTCAGATCGGTGGCCTTCCAGCGAGGCTGGTCTTTTCTGCGCTCGGATGATTTGTCTTTCCTGAACTCCTGGGGAAGCACCGGGGCGTTATCCATGGATACGAAGGTTTCCATGGCGTTATTCATATTGATCCGGAAGGCCGGCAGGTTAGGATAATCGCCTGACAGGAACTTATGCCAGAACTGGTATTTATCCATGTGCGGGGCTTCATAAAGCTCTGCCCTCAGGTATACTTCCCATCCGGACCTTGTCATCTGCTCCCGGACATCATCGAAGTAAGAGTTACGGGAGGCGGCATCGTTACGCCGGGTCCCGTCAGATCCCCCGTACAGGTACAGGGTCTTGACCGGCTTATGACGGTAGTAGTCCAGGAACCGGCCGACCAGAACGGGAAGGGTTTCATTCTCAACAAAGAAGTTTTTGATCACCGGGAACTCATGCTGCTGCCGGTGCCACTGGCACACGACCAGGCAGTTCTGAGTGGTGCCAAAGTCAAAGGAGACGTACAACGGATCATCCGGGAAACAATCGGCATCACCCTGGCAATCAAAGGATCCTTTCTGTTTGATATCATAACCGATGGAATCAAAGAACCCGTAATTGTAAGAGTTGCTGTAAGAGTGCTTCTCTGCCGACAGCAACGGATAGAACCCGGATTCATTCTGTTTCCTTCTCTTGTTAAGAACTTCCAGTTCGTAAACAACCTTTGGAAGGGCCCGTTTGAGATCCCGAAAGTACATTTCGCCCAGGATATGAATGTTCTCAAGGGCAGAAGCTTCCAGGTAGAAATACCGATGGGGATATTTTTGTGACAACGATTCGTACTCGAACACCCACTCTCCGGCTGAAGTCAGGGGCATGCTCCCCAGGAACAGGGTACCATGGTGGAAGTATAGGTGGCCAAACCGGTCTTTATTACCCCGGTTGGCCGGCAGGACATCGGCATCGATGGCCGATTTCTTCAGCTTGGTGCACTCATCGAAGATCATCCCGTCATAGGAACCGGACCGGGCCATCTCGGGGCGATCAAAGGAGTTGAACTCCACGACAAAACCATTCACAAAATGAATGCAGTTGGAATAATCCAGGGGCGGCTGGTAGGGTTCTTCCCAGAGAAATTTTTTCGGCGCTTTATGGCCTATGAAATAGTGGTGGTTCCGGTACAATCCGCGCCGCTCCAGGTGGTCGATGATCGGCGGCAGGGATTTGGTGCGGATGTGGAAATAGGTGAGCCCGTTCAGGGATATCTTACCGCGGGGCATGGCTACGAAGTATTTGATGATCTCCTCGGCAATGATGGTCGTCTTTCCGACTCCCCTGCCACCTATGAACACCTTGTGAGGCTTGGTGGAGAGCAGTATTTTCAACTGCGGATCATTGTAATAGGGAGCCGGTTTAATCATCCACTTCGACGGTATCAGTTTCAGGGTTCTCCGACAGCAGCATATTGAGATAATCCTTCACGTAAAGTTCATCGGCCATAGCCTCGATGCGGCGATGAAGCTCCAGCAGTTTTTCCTGGGCTTTGGTATCGATCATCTTGAAGGAAGGGGAATTGATGAAGTTGTAGTTGATGGTAAGCAATTGCACCGGAGGCTGGAAACGGGAAGGATCAGGCAGGTCGGGATCTTCCTTGTCCAGGTTGTAGGCCTTGGTAATTCTTTCCAGGGCCTTTTCCATCCCCCTCAGGTCTTTCTTCAGACGGGCCAGTTTGTACAGCTCAATGGCCCACTGGGTCACATGATAGCGCATGGCCTCCTTGGTATAGGTCCGGACATCACCGAATAGCCGGCGGCAATTCCGGATATCCTTGTATGCCTGGCCTTCGCTGATTCCAAACTGTTTCATCATGAAAACGACCACCTCCCGGTCGGAGTTCATCTCATCGTTGAGTTGGATGAAACAGGCGCTCCACCGCTTACGGATCGCTTCATCCTCAGGCGAAAGATTCACCCGGTCACTCCGGTAGTAATCTCTGATCCGGTCGAAGGTGGTCTCTGAAATCGTAGCGTTCATACATCATCCATTTTTGCGTTCTCGATGATCTTCATGGCAAAGGCTTGGGCAGGTGAGGATCCGTTCAATGCCAGGTCGAAGATCCCCTTGCGGACTTCAGCTTCCCGTTTGAGGCGGCCACGCTGAAATGCACGGGAAGCTGCACTGTCACTTATTTTCAGGATGGTCTTAAGCTCAATGGGATCGACCTCAAGAATGATAGCGATTTCTTCCCTGGTGAACATCAGGGAAGCATAATTCTCAAGTTCTGCGATAAATGCTTCAGTCATTTCCATCGAATACGCTGTTGTTTGAAAGTTCTCTTTCTATCCAATTTCTCTCAAAGGCTGCCACCTCTTTAAGGGAGAACAATACTCCAGCCTCAATCCTTGGATTGCGGGTATAGTTCGCAGACCCGACGATGCTGATCCCCCAGTTGTCATTCTCCAGGACCGTCACCTTTGCGTGACATTTGGCCGGTTTGATCTCGGTCGAGATCTTCTCCAGGAACTGAAGCTCGGCCGGTTTGCGGATACCGTTGCGATAATCGAATATGCCTTTGAGTTCAAGGATCATACCCTGCTCGATCAGGTTGTACAACTGTCGTATGGCATATTCGGATAACGCCCAGGTCGTGAAATAAACCCGGGCCGGACCGGTCTGTTCAAGGAGGAAGAACAGCAGGTCATGGGTGGACCAGTCCCCCAGGGAAACGAACGGCAGGATCTGATTATGGCCGATCGTACCGAAGACCTCCTGTAGTTTTGTATTGGCTTTGCCGATCCTGCAGGAAGTCGGGCCGGTAACAGCAACGGAGCCGGATTCCGTTTTGACCGTCGGCTTTTTCATTATATCGTTAAGGCTGAAAAGGCTCATCCTCCAAGCTTTTTGTTGATCAATTCCATTTCGCGTTGGTATTCATCCAGCTTTTTCTGATACCGGTCACGGTCTTTTAATGATGTTGATTCCTCAAGGAGTTTCTTGTACCGGGTCAGATAGGTTCGAAGTGAGTATTGGC
>DAIRDK010000264.1:0-3576 GCA_036796175.1 Bacteroidales bacterium
TTCTCCGTCTTTGTCATACTTGACCAAAAACATCTCATGCTGCCCGGTAGGACTTGTTAATATGGTTGTATCAAAGATAATTGTGCCATAAAATTGACCAGTCAGATAAGAATTACCTAATTGATCATTGGCCAATCCAGCAAAGGATTCGGTGTATCCTGCAATTCCTTCCATTACCTTGATTCCCGCTCCATCCTTGTCAAAGAGGATGATAAACGAGCTGCACAATCCGGGGTGATTAATGGTTATTGTATCAATGGTAAAAACCTCCTTTTGATATAAACACCCTGATAACAAAATTACAGAGTCTTTTGTGGCAAGTCCCGTCATGTACAGGCCAGCTTGAATAATCACTTCAAATGGGAATTTCTTCTTTGCCCAGATGCAATTTCCTTCCGGGTCGAATTTGGCAATGAAGCCTCCCTTTGAAATGGTGTCAGGACCGAAATTAACGGTCTCATAATTTTTACCGCAGATATAGATATTTCCCGATCCGTCAAGCGTGATTGCATAACACAAATCACTGCCGTCCCCTCCGTATTTCTTTGCCCATACACAATTCCCGTCCAGGGTGTATTTTGCAATTATAATATCATGCAATTGCGTCTGAAACGAAAAGCCGCCGAAGGTAACTCCTCCGTAAAAATGCCCTGCGAGATAGAGATATCCTGACACCGAATCATAATAGAAATTCATATACTCCGCATATCCTTCCGGATTATAACCTCCGAACCGCTGGGCCCATAATCCCTCTCCGGATGAATTGAATTTAGCTAGGAAGGCATCATTATAACCATTACAGATCAAGGATGTATCTGGAGGAAAATGACAAGAACTGCCATCGTAAAATGTGCCGAACAAGAAATAGTTTCCATCCATGTCACATTGACCGGAAACAGCTAGGTCGTCGCTATTTCCCCCTATATGATTAATCCAAGAGCTTGTTTGGGAATATGATCTATTCACTGAAAGGATAAAACAACCGACAATGATATAATATATTAATATATACATTTTCATTTTATTCGTTTTTTATGATAGATTTTGAATACGATTTGTCAGCATATTTAATTTGAACGAGGTAGATACCGGATGATAAGGATGCCATGGATAGTATTGACTTGGAGGTGGTTGTTTGAAATGATGCAACACGGGCCCCGGCTGAGTTATAGACGGCAATATAATAAGGCGGCTGAAAATTATCGGCATTCAGTAACTCAATCACAACTGCATCCTTGCACGGGTTAGGATAGAGCATTAATGTTACGGAATCTGAGACAGGTATGAACGCCAATTCGAGTTCTTCACTTGATTTGAGATCTGTATTCTGCACCGGAGGATTAGGAATACACAAGGTTGTATCCGGTATGTCAGAGCAATCCGGGAAAGCAGGTCCACAGAAAATATGCGTTTCACTTCCATTGTATGCCACTACCTCGGGATGTAAGAAAACCGAGGTTCTTGCAAATACATCACATTCAGATCGGAATAAAAAACTTACATCCTGAAGGTCGAGTGAATTGAACGCCTGAAAGGAGGTCTGTCCCGGACCGGGAACGGTTGAATTTTTGACGGTGTCATCAAACTCCCAACCACTGGTCATCAGGCAATAGGTGGCTCCTGAATCAACAGGAGTTGGAGGATTGGTCCAACCACCAAAGTGGAACCGTAATCCGGATGGGGCGGTGATTTTTAGGTCTAGAATACAGTTTGAAGTATCTTGTACTCCGTAGTAATCGTATGGAATTAGGTCAAAATATCCATTATTATTAGAGAAAGAATAATGTGTGTCGTACAAGACCTTGGTTAGGTCATTTGTATCTTTCCCAAGATAGGTTATCCCCCGTACCCACGCATCTTTAACAGGACCATTGTCATCAATAATATGGCCGGCAATAATATGTGTGCCAGGGGCATATTGCTCATGATGGTAAGGATCGTAGTAGTATTCGGGCCGGGTCATGATTCCCGGAAGGGAGGAGGAATTAAAATTCTCGAATGCTGTAACGACCGGTTTACGAAGCACGGTGTCGTTATACTGGTTTCCAGTCCTTCCCAACAGACCGTAATAACAATCATGATCGCTCCAGTAGTAATCCTGGTAATACCACCAGCTGTAACCGCTGGCCAGGCATTCTTTGGCACTCTTCAGAGTGCTGTCGGCATATTGTTTTTGCTGTGTGTTAGTTCCGTCATTACCCACGTGGGTGTCATCCATATATTTGGATTTGAATCCGGTTTCTCCGATCAGATAAGGCATGGGAACATTGCTGGCTAGCCAGTAAAACCAGCTGTGGGCTTCATCCACCATCCCCTGAAGGAAATCATACCCTGGGTACGTTCGCTTTTTAGGATAAATGTGTGGAGAATAAAAATCGAGCTTCATCACCCCGGGATCGTATTCGAACAGATCCGCCGGAACTCCGCCGAGTGTGACAAGGTGGTATGGATCATTTTGTTTCAGCGCGTCGTAAAGGGTATTGATGAACTGACATACATCCTGTTTAGTGTGTCCGGTACCAGATGTGTCCTTTGGCCACATGGTGGCATCATTCCAGGAATAAGCTGGCTCTTCAAGGATAACATACGCCATGAGCGCTTTCCGGATGGAATCTTCCCTGCTCCCGGGGGAGGGATTGCCGGAACCGAAATGGTCGGCAACTAATGCCAGGTAGGTGTGGTACCCTGATATAAACTCGGGGGAAAAGTCTCCAATGGCTACGCCAACATTCAGGAGTACTTTGAGTGAAGACCTTGCCGCGCGTAGCAAAACGGAATCATAATATTGCAGGATCCGGTTCAGGACTGTATCAGGTCCGAAGGTTTGTGATAAATATACAGCATCTGTATATGTATATTCCGGAATGGACTTGTCGATCCAGCAATTCTTCATTAGCATAGTATCGAGGTTCACTACTTTGATCCCCCATCCCTGGATCCATAAGTCTTCTTCTTTTTTACTATTGTAGTAAACCGGGTTCAGGCAAAAGAGCCGGATCGCGTTGAAGTTCATAGCCGCGATGGTGTCAAAATTCCGTTGGATCTGATCCAGGCAGGTTGAAAGAGAGATGCAATTATAACACCAAAGATCATGGTTGATATCCGGCGAGGGGAAGAAGGGTTCAGGTTGTGAAGAGGTGTACAGGTATTGTGTCATAAAGTTGCAGACCACCGGGTAAAAGTCATTCCCGTTTTCATCCTTGAATTGTCTTCCTTCCAAAGTTACATATTGAGAGTAGGAAAACGAACAAAAAAGGAATGAAAAAAGCAGGAGAAAATAGCCTTTTTTCATGGCCGATCCTCCTTCAGTTGGTCGAGAATTTGTTTTAATTCACTGATTTGTCTCTGAAGATCAACAATATAGAGAGCCTGTTCCTCGATCTTCTCCAGCAATTGTACCTGCATGGCCCCCAGGTTGATCCCGTCACTTTTCTGAACTTCCGCTTCGGACGGGATGCCAGGCAGGTGCCGGTGCTCTGCAATGAACCGCCCGTAGTCGGGAATGGTTAACAGGGGATAGCCGGGAGCAAACACATGATCGGCAAAGGGCTGAACGGTGACTTTGATCTCGCGGGC